>JBDHRX010000178.1:0-4400 GCA_039807785.1 Burkholderiaceae bacterium | reverse complement strand
GTTGCGCGCTCAGTTGCGCGTCTTGTCGACCAGCTTGTTCGCCTTGATCCAGGGCATCATGGCGCGCAGCTTCTCGCCCACCACCTCGATCGGGTGCTCGGACATCATGCGGCGGCGCGACAGCAGCGTCGGGGCGCCGGCGCGGTTCTCGAGGATGAACTGCTTGGCGTACTCGCCGCTCTGGATGCGCTCGAGCGCGGTCTTCATCGCCTTCTTGGTCTCGGCGGTGACGATCGTCGGGCCGGTCACGTACTCGCCGAACTCCGCGTTGTTGGAGATCGAGTAGTTCATGTTGGCGATGCCGCCCTCGTAGATGAGGTCGACGATCAGCTTGAGCTCGTGCAGGCACTCGAAATACGCCATCTCGGGCGCGTACCCGGCCTCGACCAGCGTCTCGAACCCCGCCTTGATGAGGTCGACCGTGCCCCCGCACAGCACCGTCTGCTCGCCGAACAGGTCGGTCTCGGTCTCCTCCCGGAAGTTGGTCTCGATGATGCCCGCGCGGCCCCCGCCGATGGCGCATGCGTACGACAGCGCCAGGTCGCGGGCGATGCCCGAGCGGTCCTGGTGGACGGCGATCAGCATCGGCACGCCGCCGCCGCCCGCGTAGGTGGAGCGCACGGTGTGGCCCGGGGCCTTCGGCGCGATCATCACGACGTCGAGATCCTCGCGCGGCACGACCTGGCCGTAGTGGATGTTGAAGCCGTGGGCGAAGGCGAGCGCGGCGCCCTTCTTGATGTGCGGCTCGATCTCGTCCTTGTAGGCCGCGGCGATGTGCTCGTCGGGCATCAGCATCATGACGAAATCGGCGCCCTTGACCGCGTCCTTGATCTCGGCGACGGCCAGCTTCGCCTTCTTCACCTTGTCCCACGACGGCCCGCCCTTGCGCACCCCGACCGTGACCTTGCCGCCCGAGTCGTTCAGGTTCTGCGCGTGCGCATGGCCCTGGGAACCGTAGCCGATGATCGCGACCTTGCGGCCCTTGATCAGCTTGATGTCGCAGTCCTTGTCGTAGAAGACCTTCATTCGCTGCTCTCCGTTTGGTTGTCTCGCTTGCGGGGGGCGCGACCGGGCCCTCGCGGCCCCGATCGATCCGCCCCCTCCTTTTCTTCAGACTTTCAGTACCCGCTCCCCCCGGGCGATGCCCGAGGCGCCCGTGCGCACGGTCTCGAGGATCGCCGCCCGATCGAGCGCGTCGATGAACGCATCGAGCTTCACGCCATCCCCGGTGAGCTCGATGGTGTAGCTCTTGTCGGTGACGTCGATGATCCGGCCGCGGAAGATGTCGGCCATCCGCTTCATCTCCTCGCGCTCCTTGCCGACCGCCCTCACCTTGATCAGCATCAGCTCGCGCTCGATGTACGGGCTTTCGATCAGGTCGACGACCTTCACCACGTCGATCAGCCGGTTCAGCTGCTTCGTGATCTGCTCGATCACGTCGTCGGAACCGCTGGTGACGATCGTCATCCTGGACAGCGACCGGTCCTCGGTAGGCGCGACGGTCAGCGTCTCGATGTTGTAGCCGCGGGCCGAGAACAGCCCGACCACCCGGGACAGCGCGCCGGGCTCGTTTTCCATCAGGATCGAAACGATATGCTTCATGCCCGGCTCCTCACAGGTCTTCCGAGCCGAGCAGCATCTCGGTCAGGCCCTTGCCCCCCTGGACCATCGGCCACACGTTCTCGGTGGCGTCGGTGATGATGTCCAGGAACACCAGGCGATCCTTGTACTTGCCGAAGGCGTCGCGCAGCGCCGGCTCGACGTCGGCCGGTTTCTCGACCCGGATCCCGACGTGGCCGTAGGCCTGCGCCAGCGCGACGAAGTCGGGCAGCGCATCCATGTACGACTGCGAGTAGCGGCTGCCGTACTCGATCTGCTGCCACTGCCGCACCATCCCGAGGTAGCGGTTGTTCAGGTTGATGATCTTCACCGGCAGGTCGTACTGCTTGCAGGTGGAGAGCTCCTGGATGCACATCTGGATCGAGCCTTCGCCGGTGATGCACGCCACCTGGGCGCCGGGGTTCGCCAGCAGCACGCCCATCGCGTACGGCAGCCCGACGCCCATCGTGCCCAGCCCGCCCGAGTTGATCCACCGGCGCGGCTTGTCGAAGCGGTAGTACTGCGCCGCCCACATCTGGTGCTGGCCGACGTCGGAAGTGACGAAGGCGTCGCCGCCGGTGATCTCCCAGAGCTTCTCGACGACCGCCTGGGGCTTGATCAGGTCCGAGTCGGAGCGGTACTTCAGGCAGTCGCGCTTGCGCCACTCGTCGATCTGCCGCCACCAGGCTTCGAGCGCCCGGGCGTCGACGCCCTGGCCGGCCGCGAACGACTGCTCGACCAGCTCGGTGAGGTCGCCCAGCGTCTCGCGGACGTCGCCGACGATCGGCACGTCGACCTTGACGCGCTTGGAGATCGACGACGGGTCGATGTCGACGTGGACGATCTTGTGCGGGTTCTGGGCGAAGTGCTTCGGGTTGCCGATCACCCGGTCGTCGAAGCGCGCGCCGATCGCGACCAGCACGTCACAGTGCTGCATCGCCATGTTGGCCTCGTAGGTGCCGTGCATGCCCGGCATCCCGACGTACTTGCGGTCGCTCGCGCGGTAGCCGCCGAGGCCCATCAGCGTGTTGGTGACCGGAAAGCCGAGCAGGTCGACGAAGCGGTTGAGCTCCGGCGCGGCGTTCGCGAGGATCACGCCGCCGCCGGTGTAGATCATCGGCCGCTCGGCCCCGAGGATCAGGTTCAGCGCTTTCTTGATCTGACCCTGGTGGCCGCGCGTGACCGGGTTGTACGAACGCATCGACACCGACTTCGGATACTCGAAGCGGCACTTGTTGCGGGACACGTCCTTCGGGATGTCCACCAGCACCGGCCCGGGACGTCCGCTGTTGGCGATCTGGAACGCCTTGCGGATCGTCGTCGCGAGGTTCTTGACGTCCTTCACCAGGAAGTTGTGCTTGACGCACGGACGCGTGATGCCGACCGCGTCGCACTCCTGGAAGGCGTCCTCGCCGATCGCGTGGGTGGGAACCTGCCCAGTGATCACCACCAGCGGGATCGAGTCCATGTAGGCCGTCGCGATGCCGGTCACCGCGTTGGTCACGCCGGGCCCGCTGGTGACCAGGCAGACGCCGACCTTCCGGGTCGACCGCGAATAGGCATCGGCCGCGTGCACCGCCGCCTGCTCGTGCCGGACCAGGATGTGCTGGACCTTGTCCTGGTTGAAGATCGCGTCGTAGATATAGAGAACCGCGCCGCCCGGGTAGCCGAAGATGTGCTCGACACCCTCCTCCTGGAGACAGCGGACGACGATTTCAGCGCCTGTGATTTCCATTGATAGAAGTCCTTTCAAGTCCAGGGAGCCCGCCCGCCGGCGCCATGGCGCCCCCGCCGCGCGGTTGCGCGCCGGGATGCCACGACGCAGGCCTCGGCACGGGGCCTGCGAATTTGATCGGATGCGCCCGCTTGCTCCTCGTGAGAGCGCTTGGCGCACGCAAAGAAAACGCCCCGTCCGCGCTGATCGCCGCAGCCACCAGTCCCGGAAAAAGGGCGCTCTAGGGGTAGACCTACAGCATACTGCAGTGCAACAGCGAGGGTCAAGGCGCCCCCGGCGGTGCCGCGGGCCGTTCTGCTAGCATGCGCAGCGTCCACTCCCGACAGGCCCCAGGCCCCCGACCCCACCCGCATGGCCACCCGGCAGGAGATGTCCGACTTCCTCGCCGCGGCCGAGCGCCGGGCGTTCAAGCAGGCCGTCTACGCGGTACGCGACCACGAAGTCGCGCTCGACGTGGTCCAGGACGCGATGCTCCGCCTCACCACCCGCTATGCCGAGCGGCCGCCGGCGGAGCTGCCGCTGCTGTTCCAGCGGATCCTGCAGAACGCGATCACCGATCACTTCCGGCGCCAGAAGGTGCGCAACCTCTGGACCACGCCGCTGTCCGCCCTGGCCGGGGACGCCGGCGACGAGGCCGGCGAACGCGATATCCTCGAGGCCCTGGAGCCCGAGCCCGGCAGCACCCCGAACGGCGCCGACCGGGCCGAACGCGCCCAGTTGCTCGCGATCCTGGACGAGGAGATCGGCAAGCTGCCACGACGTCAACGCGAGGCGTTCCTGCTGCGTTACTGGGAGGATCTCAACGTGTCGGAAGCCGCCGAAGCGATGGGCTGCTCGGAAGGCAGCGTCAAGACGCACTGTTCCCGGGCGGCCCACACCCTGGCCCAGGCACTCCGGGCACGCGGAATTGCGCCATGAACGAACCACTCATCGCCAGGCTGGCCCGGGAGGCCCTCGACGATTCCGCCGAGCACCTGCCGTGGCGTGTCACCCACCGGCTGGCCAGCGCCCGCGAGGCGGCGCTCGGGCGGATGCCGGCCCGGGCCGAGGCGCCGCGGGCGGCCCG
>JBDHRX010000177.1:0-4416 GCA_039807785.1 Burkholderiaceae bacterium | reverse complement strand
GTGCAGAAGCCGATGCCGGTCCCCGGCACGGAACAGCGGATGCCCGGCCCCCGGGCTCCGTCCGCCGCGCCCGCCAGCCCGTCGCCGCGTTCCTTCGCCGCGCCACCGGCGCAACGCCCGCAACCGGGACCGCGCCCGTCGCCCGCCGCGCGGGGCGAGCGCGGCCCGCGCTGAGCCAGGCCCCCGGGGCCGGAGACGCGCGCCGCTCAGCCGGATCCGGCGGCGGGCCCGGCCGCGGTGCGCGACGCCGACTCGACACCCGCTCCGGCGCGCGGCACCAGGCTCGCGCGCAGCGCGCGAAAGCCGCGCACGAACGCCTCGCCGTCCTCGCGACCCTGCGCCCAGGTCTGCTCGTAGGCATCGGGGGTGGTGTAGTCCCAGCTCGAGGCCGCCACCTTGCGCGACGGCTGCACGTAGACCCGCCCGCCGCGCACGAACACCGGCGCATGCTCCGGGTAGCGGCGCGTGGTCAGCACCAGCGTCGGGCCACCGTCGGGGTCGACCGCGTCGACCGGCACGTTGTCGATCAGCCCTCCGTCCATCGTCGGCCGGCCGTCGCGATACTCGATCGGCGTGAACGGCGGCGTGCAGCTCGATGCGATGATCAGCGAGACCAGATCCCCGGCGCTGCCGCAATCCTGCACCCGCGCGATCTCGCTGCGAAAACCCACCGCGCGCCCGAAGCGCGGGTGCAGCGAGCGCCACAGGTACTTCTCGGCGTTGTAGCCGACGATCCCCAGCGCCACCGCGCTGCGCGGCCCCAGCCAGCGGGGAATGCGCGCGAACTGCACCCGGATCTCCGGGGCGGTGCGCATCAGCCGCCCGAAATGCTCGCCGCCGAGCAGCGTCGCGAGCGCGCGGCGATAGATCGCGTCGTGGGGGAACACGCGCCGGCCGCGCCGGAACAGGTTCAGCGGATAGACGTTGCGCGGGTTGTCCGCGAGCGCCTCGCGGTAGTACGCCAGCGCGGTACGCGAATCGTTGGCATGCAGCAGGCAGGCGGTCGCGGCGCCGGCCGACACGCCGGCGATCACCCGCGGCCGCAGCCCGATCCCCGGCGCCACCACCTCCCAGAACCCCGCCTGCCACCAGCAGCGATGACCGCCGCCGGCAAAGACCACCTGTTCGAACATCGTCGCTGCGCCACCCGCGGGCCGACGGTACACTGCGGCGCGATGAAGGCCGCCGGCCTGCCCCGGCGATTCTAGGCCCAGCCATGCACCTGCGCATCCTCGCCACCGGCGGCACGTTCGACAAGCGCTACGACCCGATCGCCGGCACGCTCGGCTTCGGCGACACCCACCTGCACGAGATGCTCGCCCAGGCGCGCGTCGCCGGCCCGGTCCGGGTCGAGGTGGTGACGATGCTCGACAGCCTCGAGATGACCGACGCGCATCGACAGCAGGTGCTGTCGGCCTGCCGGGCCGCGCTCGAGCCGGCCCTGGTGGTCGTCCACGGCACCGACACCCTGGTCGAGACCGCGCGGGTGCTCGGCGAAGCCGCGCTGCCGAAGACGATCGTGCTCACCGGCGCGATGGTCCCGCACGCGATCGCGGGGTCCGACGCGAGCTTCAACCTCGGCGCCGCGGTGGCCTTCGCGCGCAGCCTGCCGCCGGGCGTCTGGGTCGCGATGAACGGCCTCGCCCGGCCCTGGTCGGACGTGCGCAAGGACCGCGAGCGCGGCGTGTTCGAGCCGCTGCGCTGAACCGCGGCGGGCCGTCCCCCCCGGTTGTTCCCCGGTCGTCCCCCGGCCGGCAGCACGCCGCCCGGCCGGGTCGCGACGGCCACCCCGCGCCGACGAACGGTCGGCGCGACGTGCAAAAGTTCCTCGCCGCGCCCCCGGCGGGTGACGGAGTTCCTGGCCGGACCCGCAGGCCATCCCTACCTTGGCATCCGTAACCTATCCCGACGAAAGAACGACATGCCTGCCTCCCAGCCTCGGCCCCCTCGGTCCCTCGCCCCGCTCCTCTGCGCCGCGCTGCTCGCCGGCGCCGCGCCGTTCGTGCACGCCGCGCCGGTCTCGCTCGACCCGACGCTGGCCGGCCAGTACGCCGCCGGCACCGGCGCCCAGGCAACCTTCCTCGCGATCGACAGCCAGTGGCGCGGCAGCACGGTGCTCTGGAGCGAATCCGACCAGCGCTACGCCAACGGCACCCCCACCGGCGACTACCAGCCGATCGGCAGCTACACCTGGGGCACCGGACTCTGGGGCCTGGCCGACTGGCAGGCGGCGAACAACGGCACGGCGCCGGCCGTCGCCAGCTGGAGCGGTCTCGTCGGCGGGATCAGCTTCGGCGACGACACCTATCGCAGTCTGTGGTCTGGCAGCTGGGGGAACGTCGACCCCCTGCCCGGCGCGCTGCCGCAGGACAACTGGACCGGCTATTTCACCGGCTACCTGCGGATCACCGATGCCGGCCTCTACAACTTCGGGGTGCTCTACGACGACGGCTTCTTCCTGCGAATCTACGGAAGCGACAACCAGATGGTCGAGATCTCGTCGGACTTCATCCTGGACGCGCGCCAGCGCCTGGGATTCGACGACGACCTGCTGCTGCAGCAGGGCCTGTACCGCTTCGAGCTCGGCATCTACGAGCGGCTCGAGGCCGGCGTGATCGACCTGGCCTGGCGCCAGGGCGACGGCGACTGGACGTCGGTTCCGACCGAGCACCTGGTCAACGACCCGACCGCGGTGCCGCTGCCCGGCACCCTGGCCATGCTCGGCATCGGCTTCGCGGGACTGGCCGGCGTCCGCGGGCGCCGGCAGCGTCCCGCCGCATGAACCGCTACGGCCCCGCCCCGCTTCCCTCGGTCCTCCGCGCGCTGCTTCACCTGCTGGCGATCGTCGCCGGCTGGGCGCTGTTCGCCTGGGGCTGGGTCGAGGTCGCGACCCGGCCGTGGCAGACGCGCGAGCTCTGGCTGCTGATCGTCGGCGCCTTCGTCGTGCTGCCCGCCCTCACCGCGGCCTGGATCCTGCACAACTTCGCGCTGTTCCGGCGCAAGGGCCCGCGGCGCGCGGTGCCGGTGGCCGAACGCCCGTACGACCGCGACTGGGCGCAGCGGCCGGTCCAGGCCGACTGGACCGCGCTCGCCGGCGCGTCCGTGGTCGCCATCGACATCGAGGCGGGCACCAAGCGCTTCCGCGTGCTCGACGCGCTCCCCGGCAGCCCCGCCGTCCTGCGGGCTCCGCCGGCCGCCCCGCCCCGCGGCTGAGGCCGCCGACCGACGGCACGCCCCATGATCGAAAGCTTCCTCGCCTGGATCCAGCACACGCCGGGTTACGACCTCGCGCTGATCTACTTCGCCGCGTACCCGATCGCGACCAGCATCATGTGGGTCACCACGTCGCTGATGTTCCGCTTCCGCTGGGAGCGGCAGCCGCTGCCCGATTTCCCGGGCCCGCTGCCGCAGGTCACCGTGCTCATGCCCGCGCACGACGAGGAGGCGGTGATCGGGCGGTCGCTGCGGGCGGTGCTCGCGCTCGACTACCCCGACCTCGAGGTGATCGTGGTCGACGACGGCTCGACCGACGGCACGCTCGCCGCGCTCGCGCCGCTGGCCGGCGATCCGCGCCTGCGCGTGGTCTGCAAGCGCGCCAACGAGGGCAAGGCGCTCGCGCTGAACGACGCGCTGCCCCTGGCCCGCGGCGAGATCGTGCTGATCCTGGACGCCGACGCCGAGCCCGAACCCGGGATGCTGCGCGCGATGATCCCGCACTTCGCATCGCCGCGCGTGGCCGCCGTCACCGGCAACCCGCGCGTGCGCAACACCGAGACCTTCCTCGCGCGGCTGCAGGCGATCGAGTTCTCGTCGATCGTCAGCCTGCTGCGCCGCTCGCAGCGGATCTGGGGCCGGATCGTGACCGTGTCGGGCGTCGTCGCCGCGTTCCGGCGCAGCGCGCTGCTCGACATCGGCGGCTTCAGCCCCGACATGCCCACCGAGGACATCGAGCTCACCTGGCGCCTGCAGAAGCGCTTCTACGACGTGCGCTACGAGCCGCGCGCGCTGTGCTGGATGACGGTGCCGGCCAGCTACCGCGGGCTGTGGAAGCAGCGCCTGCGCTGGGCGCGCGGCCTGATGCAGGTGCTGCGCCGGCACAGCGACGTGCTCGCGCACTGGAAGTTCCGCCGCATGTGGCCGGTGTTCCTCGAATCGTCGCTGTCGACCCTCTGGGCGCTGTGCTTCGTCGTGCTCACCGGCATCTGGCTGCTGTCCTGGTCGGTGGGCCTGCCGCCGGTCGGCGCCTCGCCGATCCCGAACCTCTGGGGCATGACGATCGGCACCATGTGCCTGCTGCAGCTGCTCACCGGCACCCTGATCGACCGGCGCTACGATCCGTCGATCCTGAAGCTCTATCCGTATGCGATCTGGTACCCGATCATCTACTGGATGCTGCTCGCGCTGACCACCGTGGTA
>JBDHRX010000032.1:0-26349 GCA_039807785.1 Burkholderiaceae bacterium | reverse complement strand
GATGTTGCCGTTGACCAGCCGCACTCCGCCGACCCGGAGGTCGCGCGGGGCCGCGGGCGCGGCCGCCGGCGCGCCCGTCGAGGCGGTGCGCGCCCCCGGCCGGGCCTCGGGCTCGGGCGCCGCCGCGGCGCCCGGCAGCGCCCCCGTCATGTCGCTGGAGAACAGCGGCGCGGCCGCCGCCGGCTTCGGCGCCTCGGCCGGCGCGGGTTCCGGCGCGCCGGAGCGACCGGCCAGCACCTCGCGCAGGTTCAGGCGCCCCTGGGCATCGAGCACCACCCGCGCGTAGAAATCCTCGAGCGCGATGTCGCCGACATCGACCTTCAGCGGCTCGGACTCGAAGTCGATCCGGTCGAAGGCGAGCGACTTCCAGCGCAGCAGGTCCTGGTTCGCCTGCTTCGTGACCGCGGCGAAATCGGCCACCGAGATCCGCCCCTTCCACGCCACCCGCGGCGCCGCCTGCGCGGGCGTCGCGAACCGCAGGGTTCCGTCGGCGCTGACCGCGCCGCTCGAGACCAGCGCCTCGACGTACTCGGTGAAGTACGGCTGCAGCGGCACGACGACCAGGTCGCGCTCGGCCACGCGCAGCGTGCCGGCCAGCGGCGCGAGCCCGAGCTCGCCCGCGAGGCGCAGGCTGCCGCGCCGGTCGACGCGCGCGCGCAGGTCGACCTTCGCCGGGGGTGCGCGGTCGGCGGTCGACACCCCGTTGGCGGCGATCTCGATCGCGCTCACGCGCAGGTTGGCGGCCTTCCCGCCGCGTTCGTCCTCGAGGTCGACGCCGAAGCCGCCAACGCCGAGCTTCGCGAGCGACACCGTCCAGGGCGGCTCCGCGTCGACGCCGCGCGCCGGCGCCGGCGCCGCGCCGCCGCGCCCGTCCTCGACCAGCAGGCGCTGCAGGTTCAGGCGCGCGTCGGCGCCGCGCCGCACCAGCAGGCGGCCGCCGCGCGTGGTCAGCGCCTCCAGCGCGACGGCGCGCCGGGCGAGATCGACCGACACGCCGGCCAACTCGAGCCCCGGCAGCTGCAGCAGGGTGCGCTTGTCCCAGCGCTGGCGCAGCGCGAGGTCGGCGAGCCGGGCCGCGCCGTCCTCGATGCGGAGCGCCGGGGCGCCGTCGCGACCGGATTCGACGCGCAGCTTCGCGTCGAGCGCGAGCCGGCCGCCGACGGCATCGACCGCGAGCATCGGCTCGGCGATCCACCACCACTTCTGGAGCGCGATGTCGGTGAGCTGCACGGCCGCATCGACCGCGCCCGCCTGCCACGACGCACTGCCGGACGCTTTCGCGCGCTCGCCGCCGGCCAGCGCGAACGCCAGGTCGAACCCGGCCGGCACCGCCGGGTCGCTGGCGAGGCTGCGCACCGTCGCTTCGATCGCGCCAGCGTCGAGATGCAGGGCCTTCGGGCGGAACTGCGCGTCCTCGAAGACGAGCCGGCCGCCGGTGACGCCGATCTCGTCGATGCGCCACTGCGGCGCGGCGGAAGCCGGCGCAGCGCCGCCCGCGCCGGCCGGATTCACGGCCCCCGCCCCGGTCGCGGCGCCGGGCGCGGCCCCGGCGGTGGCCGCCGCGCCCCGCCCGCGCTCGAGCGCCGCGAGCACCGGCTCGAGGAAGCGCGGTTCGCCCGGCCCGCGTCGCACCGTCGCTTCGGGCGCGGTCACGGTGACGCGGCCGACCGAGTAGGTGTTCGCCGGCCACGACAGCGCGATCGGGTCGGCGACGACCGATTCCGCCGCCAGCAGCGGCGCGCCGCCGGGCTGGCGCAGGTCGATCGCGGCGAGCGCCGCCCGCCCCGTCACCGAGATCGTGGGCGTCGCGCCCGCCGCCTGGGAGAACACCAGCTCGAGCGCGGTGTCCAGGCGCGCCGAGCGCAGCTCGACCGGCAGCGCCGCCGGCACGTAGCCGACGAAGCGGGTGAGGTCGACGCCGTCCAGGTCGATGCCGAGCTTGGACTCGTGCGAGGCGCTGAACGGCAGCGACCGGCCCTCGAGCTCGAAGACGGCGCCGTCGATCGTCGCATGCAGGCTCGGTTCGACGTAGACGGTCTCGTCCACCGGCAGGCTGGAGACGAAGGGCACGCGCAGCGCGAACGGGGCGACCTCGTGACGCACGCCCGGGACCGCGTCGTCGAACACCAGGCGGCCGTCCTCGACCACGATGTTGGCGACCGAGAAGCGCGGCGGCGGCCCGGGCTCCGGCGGCGGGCGGGCCGCCCATTTGTCGAGCAGGTCCTGGAAATTCGGGCGGCCCTGCGCGTCGCGCGCCAGGTGCAGCCGGGGCTGGCGCAGCGTGACCGAGGACAGCACCGGCGCCAGCCGGTACAGCGAGCGCCACGACGCATCCGCCTCGAAGTGCCCGAACCCCGCGAACTCGGCGGTGCCCTGCGGCTCGGCCACCCGGAACCCCTCGACCTGCAGCCGCAGCGTGAACGGGTTGAACCGGATGCGCTCGATCGAGACCGGCCGGCCCAGCTCGGCGGACAGCCGCTCGGCGAGCTGGCTCTGCGCGACTCGCGGCACGACCAGGAAACCGAGCAGCGCATACAGGGCGACGAGCGCCAGCGCGACGCCCGCCCAGCGCAGCCAGCGACGCCGGCGCCCCGGTCGCGGCGCGCCGGACGCGACCGGCCCGGAGGCCGTCACGCTGGGCGCCTCCCCGGTCCGGCCTGCGGCGTCGCCCGCCATCGCCGCGCCTAGGCGGTTCCGCCGACGGTCAGCGCCTCGATCCGCAGCGTCGGCTGGCCGACGCCGACCGGCACGCTCTGGCCGTCCTTGCCGCAGACGCCGATCCCGGAATCGAGCCGCATGTCGTTGCCGATCATCGTCACGCGCGTCAGGGCGTCCGGCCCGTTGCCGATCAGCGTCGCGCCCTTGACCGGGTACTGGAGCTTGCCGCCCTCGACCCACCAGGCCTCGGAAGCGGAGAACACGAACTTGCCGTTCGTGATGTCGACCTGGCCGCCGCCGAAGTTGGCCGCGTAGAGGCCGCGATCGATCGACGCGATGATCTCGCCCGGGTCGCGGTCGCCGTTCAGCATGTAGGTGTTGGTCATCCGCGGCATCGGCAGGTGGGCGAAGGACTCGCGGCGCCCGTTGCCGGTGACCGGCACCTTCATCAGCCGCGCGTTGAGCGTGTCCTGCAGGTACCCCCGGAGGACGCCGTCCTCGATCAGCACGTTGTGCTGCGACCGGTTGCCCTCGTCGTCGATGTTCAGCGAACCGCGCCGGTCGGGCAGCGTGCCGTCGTCGACCACCGTGACGCCGCGCGCCGCGACCCGCTGGCCGATGCGCCCCGAGAACACCGAGGAGCGCTTGCGATTGAAGTCGCCCTCGAGGCCGTGGCCGACCGCCTCGTGCAACAGCACCCCGGGCCAGCCCGGCCCGAGCACCACGGTCATGGTGCCCGCCGGCGCGGGCCGCGCTTCGAGGCCGGTGAGCGCGGCGTGCACCGCCTCGTCGACATAGCCCGCGAGCCGCGCGTCGTCGAAGCGCCCCAGGTCGAAGCGGCCGCCGCCGCCGCTGTGGCCCTGCTCGCGCCGGCCGCCCTGCTCGGCGATCACCGTGACCGAGACGCGCACCAGCGGCCGCACGTCGGCGGCGATCAGGCCGTCGGAGCGCGCGACCAGCACCACGTCGTACTCGGCGGCGAGCCCCGCCATCACCTGGCGGACGCGCGGATCGCGGGCACGCGCCAGGCGCTCGATGCGCTCGAGCAGCGCGACCTTCGCGGCCGCGTCGAGCCGCGGGATCGGGTCCTCGGGCGCGTACAGCGCATGGCCGCCGCCCGGCGCGAGCGCGCCCGCCACCTTCACGCGCCCCGCGCCGCGCGCCGCGATCGTGCGCGCCGCGCGGGCCGCCGACATCAGCGCATCGGCGCTGATCACGTCGGAATAGGCGAAGGCGGTCTTGTCGCCCGAGACCGCGCGCACGCCGACGCCCTGGTCGATCGAGAAGCTGCCCGACTTGACGATCCCTTCCTCGAGGCTCCAGCCCTCGCTGCGGGTGAACTGGAAGTACAGGTCGGCGTAGTCGACGCGGTGGCGGAAGATCTCGGCCAGCGCCGCGCCGAGCCGCGTTTCGTCGAGCCCGTAGGGCTCGAGCAGCACCGAGCGGGCGATCGCGAGGTGTTCGAACGGAGGATCTGCGGGTGTCATCCCGGACATGCTACATGACGCGATGCGAGAGGGCCGGCAACCCCGAACGCACCCGTTTCAGGCGCGATCGCGCCACGGTGCCCACGACCACGCCGTCGCCCTCCTCCTCGCGCACGGCGAGCACCTCGCCCCAGGGATCGACCAGCATCGAATGGCCCCAGGTGCGGCGCCCGTTCTGGTGCACGCCCCCCTGCGCGGGCGCCAGCAGGTAGCACTGGTTCTCGATGGCGCGCGCGCGCAGCAGCACCTCCCAGTGCGCCCTGCCGGTGGTCCAGGTGAACGCGGACGGCACCAGGACCAGGTCGACCGGAGCGAGCGCGCGGTAGAGCTCGGGAAAGCGCAGGTCGTAGCAGACCGACAGGCCCACGCGCCACGCCGCGCCCGGCGAGTCCCCGGTCGCGTCCGCGTCGAGGTCGAACACCGTCGGGGTGCGTCCCGGCGCGATCGTCGCCGCCTCGTCGAAACGCTCGCTCCCGTTGTCGAAGCCGAACAGATGGATCTTGTCGTAGCGCGCCGCGCGGCGTCCGTCGGGGCCGTAGACCAGCGTGGTGTTCAGGACCTTGCCGGGATTCGGGCCGGCCAGCGGCAGCGTGCCCCCGACCAGCCAGATGCCGTGCGCGGCCGCCTGGCCGGACAGGAAGGCCTGCAGCGGCCCGTCGCCGTCGACCTCCCGGATCGACAGCTTGTCGCGATCGCTGCGCCCGAGCTGGACGAAGTACTCGGGCAGCGCCACCAGGCGCGCGCCCGCCGCGGCCGCCTCGGCGATCAGCCGCTCGGCGCGCGCCAGGTTCTCCGGGACGTCGGCGGCCGACACCATCTGCACGGCCGCGACGCGCAGCGTCGCATCCGTTCCGACCGCGGCATCCGTCGCGGTCCTTGCCTGCATCATGCGTTTCTCCGGTGGTTCAGGGGGCATCGGCCGGCGCCGCCGGCCGCCTCGAGCGCGCCGTCACCTGCGGATCGCTCCAGGGCCCGGTGACCTCGTACTCGTAGCGGAAAAGCTGCTGCAGCGGCTCGCGCAGCGCCAGTTGCGCCACCAGCGAGCCGATGCCGATCGCCGGGTTCGCCAGCGCCGCGTAGGCCAGCGAGGCCAGCGCGGCGTTCAGCTCCGGGCGCACCTCGACGACCAGCGACTGGGTCTCGGCCGCGATGTCGGCCTGGCCGCGGATGCCGACCTGGGCCGCGACCCCGCGCATCTCGAAGTTCTCGGTGCGCGCGATGCCGCCGTCGATGCGCGCCTTGCCGCCGATCCGGTCGAACGCGAAGCCCTCGGCGAACACATCGCGGAAGTCGAACGCCAGGCGACGCCGCAGCGACTGCAGGTTGAGCACGCCGATCAGCTTGGCGATTCCCGGGTCGGACTTCAGGAACTGGCCCTTGCCCAGGTCGAGCGACAGGTCGCCGCCGAGGCTGCGGTAGTCCAGCCGCAGCGGCGAGCCGGTCCAGCGGACCTGCCCGCCCAGCCGGCCGCTGCCGCCGCGCACCGTGTCCGGGAACCCGAACAGCGCCAGCAGCGCGCCGGCGTCGCTCATCCGGAGATCGAAATCCATCGCGGTGGCGCGCGCGACCGCCCCGGGGCGCGTCTGCCAGCTGCCGCTCGCTTCCAGCGTCGCCGCCGGGTTGCGGATGCGCAGCTGCTGCAGCTGCCAGACCGGCGCCGCGGCGCTGCCGGTGTTGGTCGCCTTCAGCTCGAGCGCGCCCAGGCGGCGCCCGCTCAGGACCAGGTCCTCGGCGGCGATATCCAGCGCGGGCAGCGATTCGGGCGTCGCGTCGAGCAGCGTCTCGATCTCGCCGATCCGGCTGGGCGGGATCTCGAGCCGGGCGAAGCGGGCGAGCAGCGTCCCCTGCGGGTCGCCCGGCCCGGCCTGGCGCCAGCCGAAGTAGCCGTCGATCTCGCGCGCATGGACGTTGGCGCGCCAGAATCCCTCGGCGCGCGTGGCGCCGAGCACCACGTCGTGGAGCGTCTTGCCGGCCACGCCCACCGAGCCGGCCACCAGCGAGACGCTGTCCGGCAGCAGCGGGAACCCGCCCCCGAGGCCGGCGCGCGCCTGCGCGATCAGGTCGTCGGAGAGCAGCGCGTTCCAGGCATCGAGGTCGATCGACGGCAGCTTCAGCAGCACCGCGAAACCCGCCTCGGGCAGGGTCGGCGCGTCGGCGACCGCGAAGGCGCCGCGCGCCACCCGCAGGCGCTGGGAACCGGGCTCGCGCTCGCGCTCGAAGACCAGGCGCACCTCGTCGCGCAACGTGACCGCGAGCGTGTCCTGTCCCGGCCGGTCGCCGGGCGCGGCCACGGCACCCGGCCGCGATTCGATGCGCAGCGGCCATTTCACTCCGGCGGGCTTGCCGAACGGTGCCGGCAGCGCGCTGGACAGGCCCTCCAGGTCGGAGGTGACGACCAGCGTCGCGGCCCGGCGACGCACGTCGACCTCGGCCTGGTACGCGGCCGTGCCGTCCAGGCGGCGCGTCAGGGCGTTGTCGACCAGGTGCCTGATGCCCGCGGCCGGCATCTGCCCCTGCGCGCGCAGCACGAAGCGCCCGGGCTCGGGCGTATCGCCCTCGACGCCGAGCGGACCGCCGAGCAGCGTCGCCGTCATCGCGCGCAGGGCGAGCCGGTCCTCGGTGAACTCCAGCGTGCCCGCCAGCCCTTCGAAGCGAGGCAGCGTCCGGTCCAGCGCGAGATCGTTGCCCGTGAAGCGGACGCTCCCGCGCACCCGGGTCGCATCGATGCGATCCAGCGGCATCTCGAACGCCAGGTCGAGCCTGGCGCTGCCCCCGATCGTGATGTCGCGGGTGAAATCGTCGATGCGCGTCGGCAGCGGACTCTCGTTGACGAAGCGCACCATGTCCTGCGCCGGGCCGACGCCCCCGCCCTCGATGCGCAGCAACGGCTCGCGGAACTCGGCGATGCGCGCCCGGGTCTGCGCCAGGGCCACGTTCCAGACGCGTCCCGACGCGACCTCGATCTCCATGCCGGCGCGCTCGAAGCGCAGCCGGCCGCGGATCCGGTCGATCGCCGGCCAGCCCGGCGCGTACGCGAGCTTCGCGTCGGAGAGCTGCGCCTCGACGCGGAACTCGCCGGTCGACGGATCCCGGTACGGGAAGTCCTCGAGGTCGCCGACCAGCACGAAGCTGGCGTCGTCCGACCTGCCGGCGAGCACCGACTCGCGCACCCAGGCCCGCACGTCGGCCGGGATCTCCAGCGGCAGGTAGCGCGCCGTGCGCGCCGCATTGGCGCGTTGCAGGCGACCCCGGAGGTCGACCAGGCCGGCGCCCTTGCCGCCGCTGCGATAGTGGCCGCTGACCTCGCCGCGGGCATCGGCGTTCTCGAAGCGGAACGTGGCGATCCGCAGGTCGACCGACGGGCCGGCGCCGTCGGCCGGCGCCGGTCCGAGCGTCCAGGCGGCCTGCGCCTCGAGCCGGTCCAGCGGTACCTCGGGCTCGGCGAACAGCCCCGGAAAGCGCAGCACCACCGACTCGCCGTGCAGCGCGACCTGTCCGCCGCTCCCGTCGAACCGCGCGCTGCCCGACACGTTGTCGAAGCCGGGCAACTTCAGCTCGCCGGGTCGCGGCGGCGCCTCGACCCGGTGGAAGCTCAGTCGCTCGAAGGCGAGCTCGACCCCGAAGCGGTCCGGCGCTCCGGCCGCCCCGGGATCTGCGCCCGTTACGCCCGTTACGCCTGTCGCGTCCGCACCCGCTGCACCCGCTGCACCCGCTGCACCTGCACCCGCGCCCGCCGCAGCGGCGCCGCCGGTGCCGGCCGACCAGTCCACGGCCAGGCGATCGATGACTCCGGCGACGCGCAGCGCGGCCAGGCCGTCGCGCAGCGGCGCCGGCGCCGGCAGGCGGCCGAGCAGATCGGCCAGGCCCGCCGCATCGAAGCGCGCGAGCGCGAGTCGCGCCGCGACCGGCCGTCCCTGCGCCGACAGCAGCAGGGACGAGCCCTCCCCGGCCGACGACAGCGACCAGCCCTGCGCGTCGGCGAGGCTCAGCACCGGCAGCGCCACTTGCGTGCTGCCGTCGGCCTGCCGGCGCGCCTGCGCCTCGGCCTCGAACGCACGCACCGGCAGCGCCCGGCCGTCGATCGCGGCCTCGACCCCGTCGGCGGCGAGCTTGACCAGCGCGTCGACGGGCCGGCCGCGCTCGAACTTCGACCAGGCGCGCAGCCGCGCCTGTCCGGCGGCGATCTCCACGCCCGGCTCGGGGCCGCCCCAGGACCGCCAGTGCGCGGCCAGCGCGGCGAGATCGACCTGCGCCGCGGCCACGTAGGCTTCGCCGCGCCAGCGACGCCAGTCGCCGACCGCGGCGAAGGGCGGCCGATGGAACTCGATCGCGAGGTCGATTCCCCGCCCGAGGCCGGGCAGTTCCGGCGCCCGCAGCGACACGCGGTGACGCAGGCCCACCGAGCCGATCGCGAGATCGAGGCCGGACAGCAGCGCGGATTCGTCCAGGACCCGGTCCTGCCACGCTACCTGCGCATGGCGCACGACGACCCGGCGCTGCCGGAACAGCCGCTCGAGCGCCCCGCCGCCGCGGCCCGGCTCGAGATCGACGTCGATCCCGGCCACGCGCAGGCGCCGCGCATCGAGCCGCTCGACCCGCAGCGACGGCGCGTCGATCTCGAGCAGCGCCAGCGCCGGCGTGCCGGCCAGCAGCGCGCGCAACGACAGCACCGCCCGGACCTCTCCGGCCGAGAACGCCTCGCGTCCGGCGTCGTCGTCGATCGCGACGCGCCGCGCCACCAGGCGCGGCCTCGGGCCGTCGAACCCGGTGGAAAGCTCGCCGATCCGCACCGGCCGCCCCACCGCCGCGGCGACCTGCGCCTCGATCGCCGGGCGCCAGCGATCGAGGTTCGGCCAGACGTAGTAGCGCAGCGTGAGCCAGGACGCCCCGAGCAGCCCCGCCGCCGCGAGCGCGAGCCAGCCGAACGCGCGCAGCGCCGGCGCGGCGCCGCGCCGGCGGCCCGGGCGGCCGGCGCCCGCAGCGTCGTCGGCAGCCGCGGACGCAGCGTTGCCGGCCGGTCCGGCGGGGCTCGGAGGGGGGGGGGAGGACATGAGCGACAATCCCTGGCAAGGATAACCTTTCGGGCACGGCACCATGGAGTTCCTCGGCGAACGGCATTCGGGCTATTTCCGCAGGTCGCTGCAGGCGCTCTCGAGCAGCCTCGGGGAAGCGCAGGCGCGCGACCGGCTCGCCGGACTGGCGCGGCATCCGCTCGACGACGCGGCACTCCAGGCACTCGCGGCCGCCGTCGCGGTGGCCGGCGACACCGGCGCCACGCTCAGGCGCACCCGCACCTGGCTGATGCTGGCCCTGATCGAGCGGGATCTCGGCGGCCTCGCGTCGCTCGAGGAGGTCTGCGCCACCATGACCCGGTTCGCGGCCTTCGCCACCGCCAGCGCGCTGCGCTGCGCCGCCGGCGAGCTCACGGCGCGCCACGGACAGCCGCTCGATCGCCAGGGGCGCGTGCAGGACCTGCTCGCGGTCGGCATGGGCAAGGCCGGCGGCAACGAGCTCAACGTGTCCTCCGATCTCGATCTCATCTTCGTCCACCGCGAGGAGGGCGAGTCGGAGGGGCGGGCGGAAGCCGGCGGCGGGCCGGCCGGCAATGGACCGGCGGGCAACGTATCGGCAGGAGAGGGCAACGGACGGATCGCGAGCAGCGAATGGATGCACCGGCTGGCGCGCCGCACCATCGCGCTCCTGGCCGACTACACGGCCGACGGCTTCGTGTTCCGCGTCGACACGCGGTTGCGGCCGAACGGCGATTCGGGGCCCCTGGTGGTCTCGTTCGGCATGCTCGAGCAGTACTTCTTCGGCCAGGGCCGCGAATGGGAACGCTTCGCCTGGCTCAAGGGGCGGGTAATCGCCGACTCGGGGCTCGCCGACGAAGCGGAGCGGCGCGAGGACGAGACTGCGCTGGAGCGGATCGTCGCGCCGTTCGTGTTCCGCCGCTACATGGACTACGAGGCCTTCGCCGCGCTGCGCGAACTGCACACGAAGATCCGCGGCGAGGTGCGCCGCCGCGCGACGCGCGACCCGGGCGCGATCGACGTCAAGCTCGGTCGCGGCGGGATCCGCGAGATCGAGTTCACCGCCCAGCTGTTCCAGATCGTCCGCGGCGGACGCGATCCGGCGCTGCGCAGCCGCAGCACGCTCGAGACGCTCGCCACGCTGGTCGACCGCGGCCTGCTGCCGGCCGAGGAAGCCGAGGCGATGGTGGGCGCGTACCGGCTGCTCCGGCGCACCGAGCACGCGCTCCAGTACCGCGAGGACGCGCAGACGCACCGGCTGCCGGACGACGACGCCGACCGCGAGCAGGTCGCCGCGATGCTGCGCATGCCGCGCGCCGACTTCGACCGCTCGATCGCGAACGACACCGAGCAGGTGGCGCGCATCTTCGACCGGCTGCTGGCGCCCGACGACGGCGGTGAATCGAGCCCCGGGACAGGCGACGGCGCCGAGACCGAGATCGATGCCGAGGTGCGGCGACGCTTCGACGCGTTCCGGTCGGGCTCGCGCTACGGCGGCACGCGCCCCGAGACCCGGGCGGCGATCGAACGCCTGCTCGCGACCGCCGTGCAGAAGCGCATCGGCAGCGCGGGGCTGGTGCGCCTGGTCGACCTGCTCGACACGGTCTGCCGCCGGCCCGCCTACGTCGCCCTGCTGGGCAAGTATCCGGACGCCTTCGGTCGCGTGCTGCGCATCCTCGACTGGGCGAAATGGCCGGCCGACTACCTGATGCAGCACCCGGTGGTGCTCGACGAGCTGCTCGACGGCCAGTTGCTCGAGCCGACCGACTACGTCGCCTGGGCCGCGCAACTGCGCGAGCAGGTCGACGCGGCGCTGCACGACGGCGAGCCCGACGTCGAGCGCCAGATGGACCTGGTGCGCGAGGCGCATCACGCCCAGGTGTTCCGCCTGATGGCCCAGGACCTGGCGGGACGGCTGAGCGTCGAGCGCGTCTCGGACCACCTGAGCGAGCTCGCGGACCGGGTGCTCGACCTCGCGATCGACCTGGTCTGGGCCACGCTGCGACTGCGCTTCCGCGACGCGCCGCGCTTCTCGGCGATCGCCTACGGCCGGCTGGGCGGCAAGGAGCTGGGCTACGCGTCGGACCTCGACCTGGTGTTCCTCTACGACGACGACGACGAGCGCGCCCCGGAGGCCTACGCGCAGCTGGCCCAGCGCCTGTCCGGCTGGCTGTCCGCGCGCACCGCCGCCGGCATGCTGTTCGAGATCGACCTGCGGCTGCGGCCCAACGGCGCCGCCGGCCTGCTGGTGTCCCGGCTGTCGGCCTTCGAGGCCTACCAGCGCGAGTCGGCCTGGGTCTGGGAGCACCAGGCGCTCACGCGCGCGCGCTTCTCGGCCGGCGACCGGGCCATCGGCGAGCGCTTCGAGGCGATCCGGCGCGCCGCGCTCGCGCAGCGCCGCGATCCCGGCGCCCTGCGCGGCGAAGTGGTCGCCATGCGCCGCAAGATGCACGACGGGCACCCGAACCGCAGCGACCTGTTCGACCTGAAGCACGACCGCGGCGGCATGGTCGACATCGAGTTCCTGGTGCAATTCCTGGTCCTGGCGCACGCCGCCGACCACCCGACGCTGCTCGACAACGCCGGGAACATCGCGCTGCTCGGCCGTGCCGCCGCGTGCGGCCTGATCGACGCGGAAAACGCGGGCCGCAGCGCCGACGCCTACCGGCGCTACCGCCGGCTGCAGCACCAGCTCAAGCTCGACGACGCGGCCTACGCGCGGGTCGGGCCGGGCGCGGTCGCGGCGGAACGGGAAGCGGTGATCGCGCTCTGGGAGGCGGTGCTGGGGCCGCGGTGACGGCGCGCGGCGCCGCCGGTCAGCTCATCCACACGTACAGCGCGGCCGCGCCGCCCAGCGCGACGACGGGATTGCCGCCGACGCGACCGAGCACGATCAGCGCCAGCGCCGACACCACGCGCGGATCGGTCGCCAGCAGGGCGGGCAGGCCGGCCGCGCCAGGCCGGGCTGCCGGAGACAGGAGCGAGGACAGGACCTCGGGCGCGACCAGCGCCACCAGCGCGGCCAGCGGCGCATAGCGCAGCGCGTGCTCGACGATGCCGCGCGGCAGCCAGGCGCGCGGCGCCACCAGGAAGGCGTTGCGCAGCACGACGATCACCAGCGTCAACACGCCGGTCGTGATCCAGACGTCGACGGCCGACATCGCCATCATCGACCCCCCCGCGCGGGCCCGCGCCGCCGGGCCAGCGCGCGCTCGATCGCCAGCGCCGTGATCACGCCCGCGACGATGGCGGCGAACATCCCGAGCCGGTACGGCCAGTGCCAGCCCGCCACCGCCACCGTGGCCGCGACCAGCGCCGCGCCGAGCCCGGGCCAGGAAACGACCATCGGCGCCGTGATCGCCAGCACCGCCAGCACCCCGAGGTACGCAAAGCCGGACGCGGCCGACAGGACGCTCGCCAGCAGCACCCCGGCGATCGAGCCCAGGTGCCATGCGGCCCATACCGGCAGGTTGCAGCCGAGATAGAACGCGATCCGCTGCACCGGAGCGCCGCGCGCGCGCCGCATCTGGTAGACACCCAGCCCGGTGTCGGTCATCAGGTAGCCGAGGACGAGCCGCCGGGCGAGCGGCACGCGGATCAGGTCGCGCGACACCGAGGCGCTGTAGACGACGAAGCGCAATCCGGTCAGCGCGGCGGTGATCGCGATCAGCAGCTGCGAGGCGCCGGCCACCATCAGCGGCAGCGCGACGAGCTGGGTCGTGCCCGAGAACACCAGCAGCGACATGCCCAGCGCCTGCAGCGGCGTGAGCCCCGACTGGACCATCGCCACGCCGGTGATCACGCCCCAGACGCCGGTGCCCACCAGCGACGGCATCACCGCAGCCGCGCCTTCGCGGCACCGGCGCCGCCTCAGCGCCGCGACCCCGGGCGAAGTCATGGCCGCGCCGCGCGAGCGGCGCCGCCGGCGCGCGTGACCGCAACGGCGGCGCGCGTCGGCGCCGGGAGCCCGGCCGGGGCCGGAAGTCGGGCCGGAAACCAGGCCGGGAAAGCGGGGACGGAGAGGAGGCGGAGGCGGCGGCCGGGGCGGCGGAGGCGCGAAACGCGAACGAAGCACGAGGGACGCACGGGCATGGGCGCACAGTGTAGCGCGGCGCCGCGGCTTCGCTAGAATGGGAGGTTTCGCGCGCAAACGGGAGAGCTCTCATGTCGATGGCGGACCGCGACGGCCAGATCTGGCTCGACGGCAGGATGGTGGACTGGCGCGATGCCCGGCTCCACGTGCTCACGCATTCGCTCCACTACGGCATGGCGGTCTTCGAAGGCGTGCGCGCCTACAAGACGACGTCGGGCACCGCGGTCTTCAGGCTGCCCGAGCACACGCGGCGGCTCTTCAACTCGGCGAAGATCTTCCAGATGCAGCTGCCCTTCTCGTTCGACGAGATCGTGCAGGCGCAGAAGGACGTCGTGCGCGCGAACGCGCTCGAGTCGTGCTACCTGCGGCCGATCGCCTGGATCGGCTCCGAGAAGCTGGGCGTGTCCCCGCGCGGCAACACGGTGCACGTCTCGATCGCGGCGTGGTCCTGGGGCGCCTACCTCGGCGAGGAAGGCCTGAGCAAGGGCATCCGGATCAAGACGTCGTCGTATTCGCGGCACCACGTCAACGTGTCGCTGGTGCGCGCGAAGGCCAGCGGCTACTACATCAACTCGATTCTGGCCAACCAGGAAGTCACCGCGCACGGGTACGACGAGGCGCTGCTGCTCGATACCGACGGCTACGTCTCGGAGGGCGCCGGCGAGAACGTGTTCATCGTCCGCGACGGCATCCTCTACACGCCGGACCTCGCATCGTGCCTGGCGGGCATCACGCGCGACTCGGTCATCACGATCGCGCGCGACCTCGGCATCGAGGTCCGCGAGAAACGCATCACGCGCGACGAGATGTACTGCGCCGACGAGGCGTTCTTCAGCGGAACCGCGGCCGAGATCACCCCGATCCGCGAGCTCGACGATCGCCAGATCGGCGCGGGCCATCGCGGCCCGGTCACCGAGAAGCTGCAGTCGATCTTCTTCGACGCGGTGGGCGGGCGCGACGCGCGCTACGCCAGGTGGCTCACGCCGGTCTGAGGCCGGGATCCCCTCACGTCGCCCGCCCGACCCCATGACCGACCGCCCCGCCCCGCAACCCGCCTCCGCCACGCACGGTGGCGTCGAGCTCGACGCCGCCGACCTGCCGGCCTACTGCCCGAACCCCGCGATGCCGCTCTGGTCGTCGCACCCGCGCGTCTATCTCGAGATCGGGCACGGCGAGGCCGCACAATGCCCCTACTGCAGCACCGTCTACCGCCTGAAGGCCGGCGCGCGGGCGCACGGCCACTAAGGGCCGGTTCACCCTGGCGGCGCGCCGGGCCGCGCGGCCCGACTGTCAAGTCGCCCGACAGGAACAAGGTCGGCGCGCCCGCGCCGCGACCTCGCCACAATGGCGCACACAGGCGTAGGATTCGACGACAGAAGACCGCAGTGTGCCCGGCCGGGATTTCTCCATGAGTGCAAGCGCGCTCGTGATCGCTCCGAACTGGATCGGCGAGGCCGTCATGGCCCAGCCCCTGCTGGCGCTGCTGCGCCAGCGGGAACCGTCGTTGCGGATCGACGCGCTCTGTCCGCCGCAGGTCGCGGCGGTCTTCCGCGCCATGCCCGAAGTGGGCGAGGTGATCGAGGCGCCCGGCCCGGGGCGCCGCGCCGCCCGCGCGGCGACGGCCTGTCGCATCGGCTGGCGGCTGCGCGCGCGCGGCTACCGGCGCGCCTACCTGCTGGCCGGCTCCCCGGCCACGACGCTGGCGACGCTGGTCGCCGGGATTCCCGAGCGCATCGGCCATCGGGGCGACGCGCCCCGCCTGCTGCTGAACTGCCCGCACGAACCCTCGGCCGCGCATCGCCCGCCGCGCGTCGAGCACTTCGCCCGGCTCGCCTTCCCGCCGCGCGAGCCCCTGCCCGGCAGGCTGCCGGTCCCGCGCCTGGCCCGCCAGCCCGAACGCGAGCGGGCGGTCCGCGCCCGGTTCGGGCTCTCCGACCAGGCGCCGCTGATCCTGCTCTGCCCCGGCGCCGACGACCGGCCGGCGCGGCGCTGGCCGACGCGCCACTTCGCGGCGCTGGCCAGCCTGCTCGCGGACGAGTGGCCGCAGGCGCAGCTGGTCCTGGCCGGCACCGCCCGCGAGCGGCCGATCGCCACCGAGATCACGGCCCTGTCGGGCCAGCCGGTGCGCAACCTCGCCGGCGCGACCGGCATCGACGACATGGTCGCCCTGGTCTCGCAGGCCAGCGGCGTCGTATCCGGCGATACCGGCCTGATGCACCTGGCCGCGGCGTTCGGCCGTCCGCAGGTCGCGCTCTTCGGGGCCACCGATCCCCGGCGCTCGCTGCCGCGCTCGCCGCGCGCCCACGTCGAATGGCTGCATCTCGACTGCAGCCCGTGCTTCGCCGACACCTGCCTGCCGGGCCACCTCGACTGCCTGAACCGCATCGCGCCGGCCAGCGTCTTCGAGAGCCTGTCGAAGGCGATGCATTTCGAGGCCGCGTGCGCGCGGCCGGTCCGCTGAGCGGGTCCGCCGCGAGCGCATACACTGCGGATTTCGCCGAACGGACCCCAGCGATGCGCCGCGCGCCGATCCTGTCCACCGCCGAAGCCGCCGAGGAAGCGTTCTACGACGCGATGCAACGCGCCGACCTCGAGGCGATGATGGCGCTGTGGGCCGACGACGACGAGGTCATGTGCGTGCACCCGGGCCACCAGCGGCTGATCGGGCTCGATGCGATCCGCGCGTCCTGGGCGGCGATCTTCGCCAACGGCGGCGTCGACGTGCGCGTCGCGGAGGTCCGCGCGCATACCGGCGCGATGCTCGCGGTGCACAACCTGGTCGAGCACGTGGTGGTCGCGGCCCGGACCGGCCAGCAGGTGGTCGCCTGCGTCGCCACCAACGTCTACGTCAAGCACGCCAGCGGCTGGCGCATCCTGCTGCACCACTCCGGGCTCGGCGCCGACGAGCCGCCGACGGTGTCCAGCGGGACGGTGCTGCACTGAGCCCCGGCGGCGCCGGCCGATGGACGCGCAGGTCGTCCGCGCGATGGCGCGCTGGCCCGACGTGCCGGACATGTGGGGCTGGCTCCGGCTGGACCGGCGCGGCCGCTGGCTGCTGGTCGACCGCGGACGCCCGGGCTTCGACGCCGCGCGCGACGGCGCCGGCAGCCCGATCGGGAACCCGCAGATCGTCGCCTTCATCGGCCGCAACTACGCCGCGGACGCCGCCGGCCGGTGGTATTGGCAGAACGGGCCGCAGCGGGTCTACGTGGACATCGAGGCCGCGCCGCTGGTGCTGCGCGCCGTCGGCTCGGGCCCCGGCCCGCGCTTCGTCACGCACACCGGACGTCCGGTGGAGCGCATTGACGCCGGCTGGCTCGGCCCGGCCGGCGAGCTGCTGCTGCGCACCGACGCCGGGCCCGCGGTGGTCCACGACCTGGACCTCGCCGCGCTCGAGATCGATGCCGAGGGCGATCACCTCGCGCTGCGGCTCGGGGCGCGCCGGCTGCGGCTGACGCCCACCCGGTCGCCGGCCCGGGCGCTCGGCTTCGTCGCGGTGCCGCGCCCCTGAAGCGCCCCTGAAACGGCCCCCGAGGCGCCCCTGGATTCAGCGCCGGCCGCGCTCGGCCTGCTCCTCGCGCCATTGCGCCTCGAGCTGGCGCAGCCGGGCGTCGACCTGCGACGCAGTCTGGAAATCGAGCCCGCCGGCGCGCTGGGCCAGCCGCAACTGCTCGATCGCGGCGGGAAGCGCGCCCAGCAGCACGAACTGCTCGGCGGCGGCGCGATGCGCCCGCGCGTCACGCCCGAGCGCCCCCTGGGCCTCGGAAAGCATGCGCCAGAGCTCGGCATCGTCCCGGTACTGCCGGACGGCCGCGTCGAGCACGGTCGCGGCCGCCGCCGGATCGCGCCGCGCGAGCAGGACCTGCGCCTGCAGGTGGACCAGCGCGCGCGACGCGGGAAAGCGCGCCAGCGCGGCCTCGACGAGGCGCTGCGCGGCGGCCGGGTCGCCGGCCTCGAGCTCGATCTGCGCCGCCAGCCGCTCGACGAACGGGTGCCCGGACGGCAGCCGGCGGCGCGTCTCGGCGACCGCCTTGCGCGCCCCGCCCCAGTCGCGCGCCGCGGCGGCGACGGTGGCCAGGCCGAACCAGTTGGCCGCGTCGTCGATCGTGTGCTCGCGCACGCTGCGCTCGAAGTGGGCGCGGGTCAGGCGCAGGCCGTCGACGCGGGTATCGGACAGCGCGCGCAGCTTGGCGCGGGCCAGACGGAAATCGACGCTGTCGGCGCGCTGCCGGTAGCGCGTCTCGCCGACGCGGCTCTGGATGTCGGCGATGCGCTCCGAGGTGACCGGGTGCGTGCGCAGGTAGTCGGGCGCGCCGCTCTCGTAGAGCCGCCCGGCCTGCTGGAGGCGCCCGAAGAAGGCCACCATGCCGTTGGCGTCGAAGCCGCCCTGGCGCAGGATGTCGAGCCCCACGCGATCGGCCTCGCGTTCGGCGTCGCGCGAGAACCCGAGCATCTGCTGGCGGGCCACCGTGCTGCCGAGCGAAGCCACGCCGCCGACCGCGTCCGGGCTCGAGCGCGCGGCCAGCGCCGCGAGCACCAGCGCCGCCAGCATGACCACCGATGTCTGGCGCTCACGCGCGAGCATGCGCGCCAGGTGCCGCTGCGACACGTGGCCGATCTCGTGGGCGAGCACCGAGGCCAGCTCGGATTCGGACTGCGCGGCGACGATCAGCCCGGTGTGCACGCCGATGTATCCGCCCGGTAGCGCGAACGCGTTGAGCGTGCCGTCGCGCACCAGGAAGAACTCGAAGCTGTAGCCGGCCGCGGGATACGTGTCCGTCAGCGCGCTGGCGAAGCGGTTCAGGTAGTCGGTGATCTCGGCATCGCCGTGGATCGCCCCGCGCCGGCGCATCTCGCGCACGATCGATTCGCCGATGCGCCGCTCCATGGTCGGCGAAAGCTCGTCCGCGGACGCGTCGCCGAGCCGCGGCAGGTTGTCCACCTGCGCCACGGCGAACGGCGGCGCGAGCGCCAGCACGCCGGCCAGGACGGCCGCGAGGCAGCGCGAGAACAGGCAGCGAGTCGGCGACACCGCGCATTCCGCTAGCAGGGGGTTGTTATCATAGACGCGATCGGAGCCCGACCATGACCAGACCCGCCCCGGCGTCCGCCGCGCTGACGCACTTCGACCCCGCCGGACAGGCGCACATGGTGGACGTCGGCGGCAAGGCGGTCACGCACCGGGTGGCCGTCGCGCGCGGCACGCTCCGCATGCTGCCCGCCACCTTCGCGCTGGTGCGCGACGGCAGCGCGAAGAAGGGAGACGTGATCGGCGTGGCGCGCATCGCCGCGATCCAGGGGGCCAAGCGCACCGCCGAGCTGATTCCGCTGTGCCACCCGATCCCGCTCACCCGGGTGGCCGTCGAGTTCGCCCTCGACGAGGCCGCGAGCGCCGTGCACTGCACCGCCACGGTCGAGTGCGACGGCCGGACCGGCGTCGAGATGGAAGCGCTGACGGCGGTGCAGGTCGGGTTGCTGACCGTCTACGACATGTGCAAGGCGGTCGATCGCGGCATGGTGATCGAGCAGGTGCAGCTGCTGGAAAAACACGGCGGCAAGAGCGGCAGCTTCGTCGCCGGCGCCTGAGCCGCCGGGCACCGCGCCCCCGGAACGCCGATCCGGTTTCGCTTGATTCACGTCAAGCGCCGGCGGCGGCAAGCGGAACCGGCCTGCATATGGCGCTAGATATGGTGCTAGTTTCGGCAACACCACCATATCTAGCGCCCCATTCGGGGCCCGAAAGGAGCCCGCGGTGCCCGCCGAACCGGTCCTGCTCACGCACGCGATCAAGCGAGACGGCCGCGTCGTGCCGTTCGATGCCGCTCGCATCGCCCACGCCATCGAGCGTGCCGGCCGCGCCAGCGGCGAATTCGGCCCCGACGAGGCGCAGCGCCTGACGACCGGGGACGTGCTGCCGCGCCTGGCCGCGCTCGGCCTGCTCACGCCGCACATCGAGCAGATCCAGGATGCCGTCGAGACCGCCCTCTTCGAGCGCGCGCACCGCCGCACGCTGCGCGCCTACATCGTCTATCGCGAGCAGCACCGCAAGCTGCGCGACGCGCGCAGCACGCTGGTGGACGTCGAGGCCGCGATGGAGGAGTACCTGCAGCAGCGCGACTGGCGCATCAACGCCAACGCGAACCAGGGATGGTCGCTCGGCGGGCTGATCCTCAACGTTTCCGGGAAAGTGGTCGCCAACTACTGGCTCGATCACGTGTATTCGCCGGAGATCGGGCGCGCCCATCGCGAGGCCGACCTCCACATCCACGACCTCGACATGCTCTCGGGCTACTGCGCGGGCTGGTCGCTGCGCACGCTGCTGCACGAAGGGCTGAACGGCGTCCCCGGCAAGGTCGAGTCCGGCCCGCCGGCCCACCTGTCGAGCGCGGTCGGGCAGGTGGTGAACTTCCTCGGCACGCTGCAGAACGAATGGGCCGGCGCCCAGGCGTTCAGCTCGTTCGACACCTACCTCGCGCCGTTCGTGCGCAAGGACGCGCTGTCGTACGACCAGGTCCGCCAGTGCATGCAGGAGCTGATCCACAACCTCAACGTCCCGTCGCGCTGGGGCACGCAGACGCCGTTCACGAACCTCACCTTCGACTGGACCTGCCCGGAGGACCTGCGCGAGCAGGTACCGGTCATCGCCGGCCGCGAGATGCCGTTCGCCTACGGCGAGCTGCAGCCCGAGATGGACATGATCAACCGCGCGTACATCGAAGTGATGATGCGCGGCGACGCCATGGGGCGCGTGTTCACGTTCCCGATCCCGACCTACAACATCACGCGCGACTTCGACTGGGAGAGCGAGAACGCCGGGCGGCTGTTCGAGATGACCGCCCGGTACGGGTTGCCGTACTTCCAGAACTTCGTCAATTCCGACCTCGAGCCGCACATGGTGCGCTCGATGTGCTGCCGGCTCCAGCTCGACCTGCGCGAGTTGCTCAAGCGCGGGAACGGCCTGTTCGGCTCGGCCGAGCAGACCGGGTCGCTCGGCGTGGTGACGATCAACTGCGCCCGGCTCGGGCACCTGCACGCCGGGGACGAGTCCGGGCTCCATGCCCGGCTCGACGAGCTGCTCGAGCTCGGCCGCCAGAGCCTGGAGATCAAGCGCAAGGTGATCCAGCGCCTGATCGACCAGGGGCTGTTCCCGTACACCCGGCGCTATCTCGGCACGCTGCGCAACCACTTCTCGACGCTGGGCGTCAACGGCATCAACGAGATGATCCGCAACTTCAGCGGCGACGCCCACGACCTCACCACGCCCTGGGGCCACGACTTCGCGCTGCGGCTGCTCGACCACCTGCGCATGCGCATGGTCGAGTTCCAGGAAGCCACGGGACACCTGTACAACCTCGAGGCCACGCCCGCCGAGGGCACCACCTACCGGTTCGCGAAAGAGGACCGCAAGCGCCATCCCGGCATCCTGCAGGCCGGGACTGCCGACCGGCCGTACTACACCAACTCCTCGCAGCTCCCGGTGGGCTTCACAGACGATCCGTTCGAGGCCCTCGAGCGCCAGGAGGCGCTGCAGCGGAAATACACCGGCGGCACGGTCCTGCACCTGTACATGAACGAGCCGCTGTCGAGCGCCGCCGCCTGCCGCGAGCTGGTGCGGCGCGCGCTGTCGCGCTTCCGCCTGCCCTACGTCACCGTCACCCCGACCTTCTCGATCTGCCCGACGCACGGCTACCTCGGCGGACGCCACGAGTTCTGCCCGAAGTGCGACGCCGAGCTGATCGCGCGCAAGCAGGCCGAGACGGCCTGAGCCCCGCCTTCCTCTGAGTCCCGCCTTCCCCACCCCCCACAGGAGATCCCGATGAACGCCGTCGAGCAACCCGTCCGCGAGGCCACGTCCGCCATGCTGCGCGACGAGGAGCGCCAGCGCTGCGAGGTCTGGACCCGTGTCATGGGCTACCACCGGCCGGTGTCCTCGTTCAACACCGGCAAGCAGGGCGAGTTCGCCGAGCGCCGCTACTTCGAGGAGGCGCGCGCGCTTGCCCGCTGAGCATGCCGGCGCACCGCCGCCCGGCGGACGCGACGCGGAGCCCGCCGACGCGCTGCGCATCGGCGGGCTCGTGCCGTTCACGAGCGTCGACTACCCCGGCAGCCTCGCCGCGGTCGTCTTCGTCCAGGGTTGCCCGTGGCGCTGCGTCTACTGCCACAACCCGCATCTGCAGCCGCGCACCGCGCCCGGCCCGGCGCCGCTGCCGTGGGCCGACCTGCGGCGCTGGCTGGCGCGGCGCAGCGGCCTGATCGACGCCCTGGTCTTCAGCGGCGGCGAGCCGACGCTCGATCCGGCGCTGCCCGCGGCGGTCGACGCGGTCCGCGCGCTCGGCTTCCGGGTCGGCCTGCACACCGCCGGCATCTATCCGGCACGCCTGCGGGAGCTGCTGCCGCGGCTCGACTGGGTCGGGCTCGACGTCAAGGCGCCGCTGGACGACGACGCCCGCCATGCCCGGGTGACCGGCGTGCGCGGCGCGCAGGCGCCGGCAAGCGAAAGCCTGGCCGCGCTGGTGGCGCACGGCGGCGACTTCGAGTGCCGCACCACGATCCGGCCCGACCTGCTCGACGAGACGGCGCTGCTCGCCATGGCCCGGACGCTCGCCGCCGCCGGCGTGCGGCGCTATGCGTTGCAGGACTGCCGGAGCGCGGGCGCGAACGGCCCCGTGAGCGCGCCGACCGACCCGGGCTATCCGTCGGCCGCGACGCTCGCCCGTCTGCACGCCCTGTTCGAACGCTTCGAGATGCGGCGCGACGCCTGAGGCGGCCGCGACCCGCGCCGGGGGCGGCCCGGCACGCCCGGCCCCACGCAACGGACCGCGGAACCGGCGTATCGTCGTCGCAACACGTCCGCCGGAGCCATCGACCATGACGCACTACGAAGACATCCTGTACGCCGTCCGGGACGGAGCCGCCTGGATCACGATCAACCGCCCCGACAAGATGAACGCGTTCCGCGGGCGCACCTGCGACGAGCTGATCCACGCGATCAACCGCGCGGGCTACGACCGCGCGATCGGGGCGATCGTCCTGGCGGGCGCCGGCGAGCGCGCGTTCTGCACCGGCGGCGACCAGTCGGCGCACGAAGGCCAGTACGACGGGCGCGGCACGATCGGCCTGCCGATCGAGGAACTGCACGCGGCGATCCGCGACGTGCCGAAGCCGGTGATCGCGCGCGTCCAGGGCTATGCGATCGGCGGCGGCAACGTGCTGTGCACGATCTGCGACTTCACCATCGCCTCCGAGAAAGCGGTGTTCGGGCAGGTCGGGCCGAAGGTCGGCTCGGTCGACCCCGGCTACGGCACCGCGTACCTGGCCCGCGTGGTGGGCGAGAAGAAGGCGCGCGAGATCTGGTACCTGTGCCGGCGCTACTCGGCCGCCGAGGCGCTGGCGATGGGGCTGGTGAACGCGGTCGTCCCGCACGACCGGCTCGACGCCGAGGTGCAGCGATGGTGCGCCGAGATCATGGAGAAGAGCCCGACGGCGATCGCGATCGCCAAGCGTTCGTTCAACATGGACACGGCGCACCAGGCCGGCATCGCCGGGATGGGCATGTACGCGCTGAAGCTGTACTACGAGACCGAGGAGTCGCGCGAGGGCGTCCAGGCGTTCCTGGAGAAGCGTCCGCCGCAGTTCCGCAAGTACGCGAAGTAGCGGCCCGGCCTGCGGGCGGCGTGACGGGTTTCGCACCCGGCCGGCGGCGTCTCGCCTATCCTTGTCCGGATGAAACCGTCGCTTGTCGCGTCCGCCCTCGCCTGCGCGCTCGCCGGCTGCCTGCCGCCGGCCTGCGCCCAGGGGTCCGCGGCGCTGCCGCCCGCGCCGCGCCCGGTCCCGGGGTCACTGCTCGATCGCGGGATGGCGGGGCCGCCGGGCGCCGCGGCGCCGACCCCGGCCCCGACCCAGCGCCGGGCCTCGAGCGGAACCGGCTTCTATGTCACCGTCGACGGCCACCTGGTGACCAACCACCACGTGGTCGACGGCTGCAAGCGGCTGGCGCGCGGCGACGGCGCGGCGCTGGCGGTGCTCGCGACCGACCCGAAGAACGACCTCGCGCTGATCAAGGGACCTCCGGTCGTCGATGCGGCCCTGCTGCGCTCGGCCTCGGCGGTGCACCAGGGCGAGGACGTCCTCACCTACGGCTTTCCGCTGCAGGGCATGCTGTCCTCGTCCGGACAGCTCGGCGCCGGGATGGTCTCGGCGCTCGCGGGGCTGCGCGACCATCCGGGACAGCTGCAGATCGACGTCCCGGTACAGCCCGGCAACAGCGGCGGGCCGCTGCTCGACCGGCGCGGCCAGGTGGTCGGGGTCGTCGTCGCCAAGCTCAATGCGCTGCGGGTGGCCCAGATGACCGGGGACATCCCGCAGAACATCAACTTCGCGGTCAAGCTCGCGCCGGTCAAGGCGCTGCTCGATGCCCAGGGCGTGCGCTACGCGACCGGCGCGGCCGACGCGCGCCTGCTGTCGAACCTCGAGGTCGCCGATGCGGCCCGGAGCTTCACCACCCCGGTGTCCTGCCAGCGCTGACGGCGGCCGGACGGCTCAGCGGAACAGCAGCGTCGCCAGCCCGAGAAAGATCAGGAAGCCCATGCTGTCGGTGCTGAAGGTCAGCAGCACCGACGACCCGATCGCCGGATCGCGGCCGAGCCGCTCGAGCGTCATCGGGACGGCCAGGGCGATCAGCGCGCCCACCAGCAGGTTCAGCACCATCGCCAGCGTCATCGTCAGGCCGAGCAGCACGCCGTACGGCGTGTCGCGGTAGAGCAGCCAGGCCACCAGTCCGGCGACGCCGCCCCAGACCACGCCGTTCAAGGCCGCCACCGCGATCTCCTTGAGCAGCAGGCGCCGCGCGTTCGACATGTTCACCTGCCCGAGCGCGATCGACCGGATGATCAGCGTCATGGTCTGGTTGCCGGAGTTGCCGGCGATGCCGGCGACGATCGGCATCAGCGTCGCCAGCGCGACCACCCGCTCGATGGTGCCGTCGAAAGCGCTGATCACGCGCGAGGCGAAGAACGCGGTGCACAGGTTCAGCGCCAGCCACAGCCAGCGGTTCTTCGCCGAGGCCCAGGCCCCGGCGAACAGGTCCTCGTCCTCTCGCAGGCCGGCCTTGGCGAGCATCTCCGACTCGCCTTCCTCGCGGATCAGGTCGAGCACCTCGGCCACCGTCACCCGGCCGATGACGCGATTGCGCGGATCGACGACCGGCGCCGACACCAGGTCGTAGCGCTCGAACGCATGCGCCGCCTCGCTCGCGTCCTCGAGCGGCTGCAGGGTCAGGAGGTCGCGGCGCATCACGTCCTCGACCAGCACGTCGGGCTGGTTGATCAGCAGCCGGTCGAGCGGCAATCCGCCGAGCAGCTCGCCGCGCTCGTCGACCACGTAGACCTGGTCGGTGTGATCGGGCAGCTCCTCGAGCTGGCGCAGCTCGCGCAGCACCATGTCGAGCGTGTAGCCGCGCTGCACGCTGATGGCCTCGAAGTCCATCAGCTCGCCGACCGACCCCGCCGGGAACGACATCGACGCGCGCAGTTGCTCGCGCTCCTCCTGCGACAGTCCGCGGCGGACCTCCTCGACGACGTCGGTGGGCAGGCCGGGCGCCAGCTCGGCGATCTCGTCGGCGTCGAGCGTCTCGACCGCGTCGACCAGCTCCTCGCGATCCATCGAGCGGATCAGCGACTCGCGCACCGACTCCGAGACCTCGAGCAGGATCTCGCCGTCGCGCTCGGCCTTGACCAGGTCCCAGACGATCATCCGCTGCTCGAACGGCAGCGACTCGAGGATGAACGCGACGTCCGCCGGGTGCAGCGCGTCCAGGCGCGCGCGCAGCTCGTTCAGGTGCTGGCGCTCGACCAGCTGCTCGACCAGGTCGTGGCGCTCGTCGGGCTCGCCGTGGCGCTGGCGCTGGGCCACCTCGAGCACCAGGTCGTGACGGCGCAGCAGGTCCTGCACCTCCGCGAGCGCGCGCGTGGCCTGCTCCGGATCGCGCGGCTGCGGCACGGCCGGCGCGTCGTCGGGGCGTTCGTCGGCTGGTTCAGCCCGGATGTCGGCGTCTTGCTCGGCCATGGATCGCGCTTCAGGGAGGATCGACCGACCCCATCCAGCGGCCGATGATCGCGGTGCGGCGGGCCAACGCCGTCGAGCCGCGGTTGGCGTCATAGTAGCGCGGCCGCGGCAGCATCGCCGCCATTCGCGCCGCCTGGCCGGACGCGAGTTGCGCCGCCGACACGCCGAAGTGATGCCGGGCGCCCGCCTCGGCGCCGAACACGCCGACGCCCCATTCGGCGACGTTCAGGTAGAGCTCGAGAATGCGGCGCTTGGTCATCACCGTCTCGATCATGTAAGTGATGACCAGTTCCTGGCCCTTGCGCAGGTAGCTGCGCTCGCCCGAGAGGAACAGGTTCTTGGCGAGCTGCATCGTGATCGTCGAGCCGCCGCGCACGACCCGGCCGCGGCGCCGGTTCTGCTCGTACGCGCGCTCGATCGCCTCCCAGTCGACGCCGTCGTGGCCGGTGAAGTTCGCGTCCTCGGCGGCGATCACCGCGCGCTTGAGGTGCCCCGAGATCTGCCCGTACGGTACCCAGCGATGGCGCAGCTCGCGCTTCGGGTCGGCCTCGCGCAGCCGGGCGAGCTCGCGCTCCATGAAGGGCGTCGGCCCCGGATCGAAGTAGTTCCACCACAGCACGTGCGCGAAGAACCACAGCTGCAGCGCCAGCAGCGCGGTGACGGCGAGCACGACCGCCATGCCGACGGCGCGCCACGCGCGCCGCGAGCCCGAGCGCGGCGTCCGGCGCGCCATTGCCACCCCCAAGCCGCCCTCAGCCGGCCTCGGCCGCGAGCTCGGCCCGCAGGGCCTCGTAGACCGGGTCGGTCGCCGGCCGCACGCCGCGCCAGAGGTGGAACGACTCGGCGGCCTGCTCCACCAGCATGCCGAGCCCGTCGCAGGCGCGCGGGCAGCCCGCCGCGCGCGCCTGCGCGACGAACGCGGTCTCGCGCGGCGCGTAGAACATGTCGTAGGCCAGCGCCGCCCCGGCCAGCAGCGCGGCGGGCACGGGCAGGCGCTCGCCGGCGATCCCCGCCGACG
>JBDHRX010000176.1:0-4476 GCA_039807785.1 Burkholderiaceae bacterium | reverse complement strand
CGAGTTCTACTACAACGACGCCGGCGCGCAGATCGACAAGCTGGCGCTGTCGGTGCAGGCGCGCGCGCGCGGCATCGAACCCGGCGACGAGCGCTTCCCGGCCGACGGCTACCGCGGCGACTACATCGCCGAGATCGCGGCCGACTACCTGGCCGGCAAGCCGGTGGCGGTCGTGAGGCCGGCGCCGGCGCCGGGCTCGGCGTCGACCTCGGGCTCGGCGTCGAAGGTGACCGGGATCTCGTTCACGGGCGGCGATCCCGACGACCTCGACGCCATTCGCCGCTACGCCGTCGACTACCTGCGGCGCGAGCAGGACATCGACCTGCGCGCGTTCGGGGTGGGCTTCGACAACTACTACCTCGAGTCGTCGCTGTACGCCGACGGGCGGGTGCAGGCGACGGTGGACGCGCTGGTGCGCGCGGGCAAGACCTACGAGGACGGCGGCGCGCTGTGGCTGCGCACCACCGAGTACGGCGACGACAAGGACCGCGTGATGCGCAAGTCCGACGGCGGCTACACCTACTTCGTGCCCGACGTCGCCTATCACGTGACCAAGTGGGAGCGCGGTTTCGCGCGTGCGGTCAACGTGCAGGGCTCGGACCATCACGGCACGATCGCGCGCGTGCGCGCCGGGCTGCAGGCCGTGGGCGCCGGCATCCCGGCCGGCTATCCGGACTACGTGCTGCACAAGATGGTCACCGTGATGCGCGGCGGCGAGGAGGTGAAGATCTCCAAGCGGGCCGGCTCGTACGTGACGCTGCGCGACCTGATCGCCTGGACCGGCGAGGTGCGCGAGGGCGACGCGGTGCGCATCGACGAGCAGCGCGGCCGCGACGCGGTGCGCTTCTTCCTGATCTCGCGCAAGGCCGACAGCGAGTTCGTGTTCGACGTCGACCTCGCGCTGGCGCGCACCGACGAGAACCCGGTCTACTACATCCAGTACGCGCACGCGCGCATCTGCTCGGTGCTGGCCCAGTGGGGCGGCGATGCGGCGGCGCTGGCCGCGGACGCCGCCGCGGATCGCCTGCCGCTCGAGGCGCTGCAGGGGCCGCGCGAGTTCGCGCTCGCCGCCCGGCTGGCCGCCTGGCCGGAGACGATCGCCGCCGCGGTCGACGAACTGGCTCCGCATGCCGTCGCTTTCTATCTCAAAGACTTAGCGTCGGAACTTCACTCTTACTATAATGCCGAGCGGGTCCTCGTCGACGACGCGGCGACGCGGGCCGCCCGGCTGGCCTTGTTGCTGGCGACCCGCCAGGTGCTGCGTAACGGGCTGGCGCTGATCGGCGTCTCGGCTCCCGAGAGGATGTGATGCTCCACCCCGTGGTCACGGCGAACGCGCGGCGCATGCGCGGCGGCGCGCTGCTCGGATTCATGATCGGCCTGATCGTCGGGCTGTCGATCGCGGTCGTCGTGGCGATCTTCGTCACGCGCGCGCCGGTGCCGTTCGTCAACAAGGCCAACCGCGCGCCCGAGCGCGCGATCGAGCCGAAATCGCAGGCCGAGGCACCCGACCCGAACGCGCCGCTCTATTCGAAGCCGCGCTCGAGCCCCGAGCCGGGCGCGCCGGTCTCGCCGTCGGTGGCCGTGATCCCGCCCGCGCCGCCGCCGGCCGGCGCGCCCGAGACGCGCGGCGACGACCGCGCCAGCTATCTGTTGCAGGCGGGGGCGTTCCGCGCGTCGTCGGAGGCCGAGGCGATGAAGGCCAAGCTCGCGCTGATCGGCTTCGAGGCGCGCGTGCTCACCGCCGACGTCAACGGGCAGACCATGTACCGCGTGCGGATCGGTCCGTACGCGCAGCTCGACGCAATGAACCGGGCGCGCGCGCGACTGGCCGAGAACGGGATCGAGGCCTCGGTCGTTCGCCAGCGCTGAACCGGGGGCAGGGCCCCCGTCTGGAGAGATGATGATCGAAGCACGCAGACGATGGATCCTCACGGCCGCGGCCGCGGCTGCCGGATCGGCGCTCGCCCGCCCGGCCGCCGCGCAGGGCGGGGCCGGTGCGCAGGCCGATGCGCGCCGCGGCTACCGGCAGGTCAATCCGGCGCAGCCGACCGAGGCCCCGGCCGGCAAGATCGAGGTGCTCGAGTTCTTCTGGTACGGCTGCCCGCACTGCAACTCGCTCGAGCCGCTGCTGAACGCCTGGGTGGCCAAGCTTCCGCCCGACGTCGTGTTTCGCCGCGTCCACGTGCCGTTCGGCGATCGCCGCCACCAGCAGCTCTACTACACGCTGCTGGCCTTGGGCAAGGCCGACGCGCTCGGCGACAAGGTGTTCCGCGCGATCCACGTCGAGAACAACCGGCTCGACACGGTCGACAAGATGGCCGATCTGGTGTCGCGCAACGGAGTCGATCGCAAGCGGTTCGTCGACACCTTCGAATCGTTCGCGGTGCGCACCCGGATGCGCCGCGCGGCCCAGGTGGTCGATGCCTACGGGGTCGACGGCGTGCCGGCGATGGCGGTCAACGGCAAGTACTACACGGCGCCGAGCATGGCCGGCTCGAACCAGGCTGCGCTGCGCATGCTCGACCGGCTGATCGATCAGGAGCGGCAGGCCGGCCGGTGAGGCCGCGCGCCATGACGCGCCCGGCCCGTCCCGGGCGACGCAGCCGGCGCCCCGGCGGGGCGCGCCGCCCGGCATGAACGTCTTCGTCACCGGAGCCTCGAGCGGCATCGGCGAGGCGCTCGCGCGCGAGTATCACCGGCGCTTCCCCGACCTGCGGATCGGGCTGGTCGCGCGTCGCCACGACGAGCTCGAGCGCGTGGCGGCCGCGCTGCCCGGCGCGCGGGTGCACCGCTACCCGGTCGACGTGACCGACGGCGAGGCGCTGGCCGGGGCGGCGCGCGACTTCGCTGCGGCCTGCGGCGGCCCGCCCGACATCGTGATTGCCAACGCCGGCATCAGCGCCGGCACGATCACCGGCGAGCCGGCGGATGCCGAGGTGTTCGAGCGCATCGTCGACGTGAACGTCACCGGCATGTTCCGGACCTTCGCGCCGTTCGTGCCCGCGATGCGCGCGCGCGGCGCGGGCACGCTGGTGGGCATCGCCAGCGTGGCCGGCATCCGCGGGTTGCCCGGAGCGGGCGCGTACAGCGCGTCGAAGGCCGCGGCGATTGTCTATCTGGAGAGCCTGCGGGTCGAGCTGCGCGGCAGCGGCGTGCGCGTCGTCACCATCGCGCCGGGTTACGTGCGCACCCCGATGACCGCGCGCAACCGCTATCCGATGCCCTTCATGATCGACGCCGGGGTGTTCGCGCATCGCGCGGTCGACGCGATCGCGCGGCGCCGCTCGTACGTGGTGATCCCGTGGCCGATGCGCGGCGTCGCATGGCTGCTGCGGGCGCTGCCGAACCGCCTGTTCGACGCGCTGTTCGCGCGTGCCCCGCGCAAGCGGCGCGCGGCGGACAGGGCCGAGGGAGGAAAGCGATGAACCCATCGATGCTGCGCGCGATCGGCGCTGCCGGTCTGGCGGCAGCCGTGCTGGGCCTGGCGGCCTGTGCCGGGCCGCAGGGCGGCCGGGGAGCGCCCGGGCCTTCGGCCGGCGCGCCGGGCGATGCGTCGCCCCCCGCGGCGCGGCGCGGCGGCGGCTACTACCTGGACGACGGCCCGGGCGCGAATCCCCCGGCCGACCTCGCCGCGATTCCCGACGCGGTGCCGCGCGCCGAGCCGCTGCTGCCGCGCACGCTGCGACCGTATTCGGTGTTCGGCAAGCGTTACACGCCGATGACCCGGGTCGAGCCGTTCCGCGAGCGCGGCATGGCCTCCTGGTACGGCCGGCGCTATCACGGGCAGCCCACTTCCAGCGGCGAGCCCTACGACATGTACGCGATGACGGCGGCACATCCGACCCTGCCGATCCCCAGCTACGTGCGGGTGACGCACCTGGCCAGCGGGCGCAGCGTGGTGGTGCGCGTCAACGATCGCGGGCCGTTCCTGCAGAACCGCGTGATCGACCTGTCGTACACCGCCGCGGCCAGGCTCGGCTACATCGAGGCCGGCAGCGCCGAGGTCGAAGTGGAGCTGTTCACCCGGTTCGACGCGGCCGGCGCACCGGTCGCCGAAGCCGCCTCGCCTGCCTCCGGCAGCGCGATCGCGGCACCGGTCGTCGCGACGGGCGGGTCGCCGGCGCCGCCGGCCGCGAACGTGACGGCCGAACCGGTGCGGCTGAGCATCGAGACGGTCCACGCGGCGCCCGGGACGTCGCCCACGCCCGCGGGCGACTCGGCGCAGACCGGAGCCCTTGCCTCGGCCTCCGCGCCTGCCTCGGTGTCCGCATCGACATCCGGGCCAACGCCGGCTTCCCTGCCCGCGCCGGCCCCGGCGACCGCTGCGTCGCGGGCGACCGCTCCCGTCCCGGCATCGCCGGGCAGTGCGGGCGGCTTCTGGCTGCAGTTCGGGGCATTCACCTCGCTCGAGAACGCACGCAGCGCGATGGCCGGGCTCGCGCGCCGGCTCGATTTCCTCGAGGCGGCGTTCGA
>JBDHRX010000031.1:0-26590 GCA_039807785.1 Burkholderiaceae bacterium | reverse complement strand
TTGGTACAGGCCTCGACGTGGACGCCGAGCTCGTCCATGTATTCACGCGCCTGCACCATCACGTCGAGCAGGTGCGAAACCGGCGCGCCCTGGTAGCCGCCGACGTAGCTGACGCCGGATTGCAGCAACGCCTTGGTGACCGCGAGGATGCCTTCCCCGTGGAAGGTTTCGCCCGCGCCGAGCGAAAGGGAGCGGATCTCTGCGCTGAAGGAACGTTCCACGGATCGGGCTCCGAGAGGGCGGAAGCGGCCGTGCGGCCGGGCCGCGGACGGTTCGACGCCGGTTGATTCGATGCGACGTTAATCTTGCTCTCGCCATTCGTCAAATCGATTGGCAGAATTGAGGTCATGCAAATAATGGATTGAAGTGGAGTGACCTCCCGATGCAGTTCCATCGCCTCGACCTGAACCTGCTGCGCGTGCTCGTGGCGATCGACCAGTGCCGGTCAGTTACCGGGGCGGGCCGGCAGGTCGCGCTGAGCCAGCCCGCGACGAGCCACGCGCTGGCGCGGCTGCGCGAGGCTTTCGGCGATCCCCTCTACGTGCGCGCGACCGGCGGGCTGATGCCCACGCCGCTGGCGGAGCGGATCGCTCCTGTTGCGGCGCGTCATCTGGAGGCGCTGGAGGCGGCCCTGACTCGGCCCGAGGCCTTCGATCCGTTGCAGAGCGTGACGGATTGGCGGCTCTCGCTGTCGGACCTCGGCGAGATGGTGTTCCTGCCGGCGATCGCCGACGCCTTGCTCAGCGAGGCGCCGCGCACCCGCGTCAGCAACGCCGCCGTCCCGGCGGAGCGGGTGGCCGACGCACTGGCCCGGCGCGAGATCGACCTCGCGATCGGGATGATGGACCCCAAGCAGCGCGGCCTGCATTCGACGCTGCTGTTCCGCGAGCGCTACCTCGCGCTCAGCAGCCTCGATTGCCCGCCCGAATGGCGCGAGCGTACGGGTTTCCACCAGGCCTCGCTCGTCGTCGCCGCGCCGACCGCGACCTATCACCAGGGCATCGCGGAGAGCCTGGAACGGCACAAGCTGGCTCACCGGATCGTGGTGCGCGCGCGCCACTACGCCGCCGTGCCGGATCTCGTCGCGCGCGGGAGGCTGGTCGCGATCGTTCCCGAGATGTTCGCGCGCATGGCCTGCGCCCGGCAGCCGCTCGCGATGTGGCCGGTACCGCTCAGGGTGCCGCCCTACGAAGTGGGCATGGTGTGGCACGCGGCGACCGACACCGATCCGGCGCAGCAATGGCTCAGGGACCGCGTGCTGCGGCTGTTCCGGCGCGCCCGTCCACAGACCCCATAGACGAATCCGGGTCCGCCCCGGTAGGCTGCATGCTTTCGACTCGCAGGGAGCCGTTCGATGGCCAGCCAGGACAAGCTCATCCTCGACTACGTCTTCGGTTATGCCGAGACGGCTCCCGACCGGGTCTACCTCACGCAGCCGGCCGGCAACGGCCAGGTCGTCGACTACACCTGGGCCCAGGTCGTCGACCAGTCCCTGCGCATGGCCGCGCACCTGCGCAGCCGGGGTTTCGAACCGGGCGCGCGCATCGCGATGCTGTCGAAGAACTGCGCGCACTTCATCATGGCCGAGCTGGCCGTCTGGATGGCCGGCCATACCACGGTGGCGATCTTCCCGACCGAGACCGCCGAGACGGTACGCTACGTGCTCGAGCACAGCGAAGCGAGCCTGCTGTTCGTCGGCAAGCTCGACGCCTGGCCGCAGCAGCGGGCGGGCGTGCCCGCCGGGCTGCCCTGCATCGCCCTTCCGCTGGCGCCGGAGACCGGTTTCGAGACCTGGGACGAGATCGTCGCGCGGACCGAACCGTTGCCCGGCCGCCCGCGACGCGCGGCGCAGGACCTGGCGATGATCCTCTACACCTCCGGCTCCACCGGAACGCCCAAGGGCGTGATGACGAGCTTCGAGGGCATCACGCGCGCCGGAGAGGGCATCTGCCGCGACACCCGGTCGCGCGTCGGCGCGGACACCGACAACCGGATGCTGTCCTACCTGCCGCTGGCGCACAGCTTCGAGCGCTCGTGGGTCGAGGCCTGCTCGCTGGTGGACGGGCGTACCCATCTCTACTTCGCCGAGTCGCTCGACACCTTCCTGGAGGACCTCCGGCGCGCGCGCCCGACCCTGTTCATCTCGGTCCCCCGCCTCTGGCTCAAGTTCCAGCAGGGCGTGTTCGCGAAGATGCCGCCGGAGAAGCTCGATCGCCTGCTGCGGATCCCGATCGTCGGCAAGCTGGTCGCGCGCAAGGTCCGCAAGGGGCTCGGGCTGGACCAGGTGATCGTCGCGGGCAGCGGGTCGGCGCCGATTCCCGCCGAACTGATCGCCTGGTACCGCCGGATCGGGCTCGCGCTGTACGAAGGCTACGGGATGACCGAGGACAACTCGTACTCGCACAGCTCGAAGGCGGGCTTCAACGCGCCCGGCTACGTCGGGGTCGCGCTGCCCGGGGTCCAGGTGAGGATCAGCCCGGAGGGGGAGATCCTGATCAAGTCGCCGGCCCGCCTGGTCGGCTACTACAAGCAGCCGGAGCTCGACGCCCAGTGCTTTACCGAGGACGGGTTCTTCCGCACCGGCGACCTCGGCGAGCTGCGCGAGGACGGGCTGCTGAAGATCACCGGGCGCGCGAAGGAGTTGTTCAAGACCGCCAAGGGCAAGTACGTCGCGCCGGCGCCGATCGAGAACCGCCTGAACGCGCACCCGATGATCGAGCTGTCGCTCGTTTCCGGCGTTGGCCAGCCGGCCGCCTACGCGCTCGTCCAGCTGGCGGAAGACCTGCGCCCGCGCATCGGCGATGCCGCAGTCCGGACGCAGGTGCAGGTCGAGCTCGAGCGCCTGCTCGTCGCCGTGAACGCCGAGGTCGCCGACTACGAGCAGCTCCGGATGCTGGTGGTCACCGGCGAACCCTGGGCGATCGAGAACGGTTTCCTCACGCCGACGATGAAGGTCCGGCGGGCGCGCATCGAGGCCGCGATCCAGCCCCGGGTCGAGCACTGGTACGCCAGCGGACAAGTGGTCCAGTGGGCCTGAGACGATGAACCGTGGCGGCGGGTCGATCGCGCACGGCGGCGATCGGGTCGGCGAGGTGTTGCTCGCCCACGGCGTGAAGTGCGTCTATACGCTGTGCGGCGGCCATATCTCGCCGATCCTGAGCGCTGCCCGGCAGCGCGGCATCCGGATCGTCGACGTGCGCGACGAGGCGACCGCGGTGTTCGCGGCGGACGCGGCGGCGCGCCTGTCGGGCGTGCCGGGCGTGGCCGCGGTCACGGCCGGCCCCGGCATCACCAACACGATCACCGCGCTGAAGAACGCGCAGCTCGCCCAGTCGCCGCTGGTGCTGCTGGGCGGGGCGGCGCCCACCGCGCTCCAGGGGCGAGGCGCGTTGCAGGACATCGACCAGCGGCCGCTGGTGGCGCCGCACGTCAAGCGCTTCTTCAAGGTCCGTCGGGTGCGCGAGCTCGGCCCGGCGGTCGAAGCGGCCTTCGCGCTCGCCCGCTCGGGCGTCCCGGGGCCGGTGTTCGTCGAATGCCCGGTCGACCTGCTTTACGACGAAGCGTCGATCCGCCAGTGGTACGCGGAGGCCGGCGGCAAGGGCAACTCGCTGGCCGACCGCGCGCTGCGCTGGTACCTGGGCCGGCACGTGCGCCGGATGCTCGAGGGCAGCGACCGGATCGCGGTTCCCCGGGTGCACGAGGTCGGCGTCCCGCAGGCCGGGTCGCGGCCGGTCGCCGCGGCGCGCTCGGCGCTCGACCGGGCGCAGCGGCCGCTGATGGTGATCGGCAGCCAGGCCGTGGTCGACGCGTCGCAGGTCGAGGAACTGGCCGCCGCGGTGGGCCGGCTCGGCCTGCCGGTCTACCTCTCGGGCATGGCGCGCGGCTTGCTCGGGCGCGAGCATCCGCTGCAGATGCGGCACCAGCGCCGGCAGGCGCTGCGCGAGGCCGATTGCGTCCTGCTGGCCGGCGTGCCCTGCGATTTCCGGCTCGACTACGGCAGGCACGTCCGGCGCAGCGCGACCCTGGTCGCGGCCAACCGCAGCGCGCGCGACGCGAAGCTCAATCGCCGGCCGGACGTCCTGGCGCTGGGTGATGCCGGCGCCTTCATCCGGGCGCTGTCACGGCATGGATCCGGCGACGACCCGCGGCGGCACGGGGCCTGGATCGCGACCCTGCGCGGCCGGGACGATGCCCGCGAGGCCGGGATCGACGCCCAGGCAGCCGGTTCCGGCGAGCACGTCAACCCGCTCGCGCTGTTTCGCGCGCTGGAGCGCGAGGCCGGCGAGCATGCGCTGTTCGTCGCCGACGGAGGCGACTTCGTCGCCACCGCCAGCTACGTGCTGCACCCGCGCGCGCCGCTCGCCTGGCTCGATCCCGGTGCCTTCGGCACGCTCGGCGTCGGGGCGGGCTTCGCAATCGGGGCGGCCACGATGCGGCCGGACCGCGAGACCTGGATCGTGTTCGGCGACGGCGCATGCGGCTTCGGGCTGACCGAGTTCGACACCTTCGTGCGTCATCGGCTTCCGGTGATCGCCATCGTCGGCAACGACGCCGGCTGGACCCAGATCGCGCGCGATCAGGTGAAGATGCTGAACGACGATGTCGCGACCGTGCTGTCGCGCAGCGCGTACCACGAGGTGGCGCGCGGGTTCGGCGCCGAAGGCCTGCTGGTGACGCGGGCGGACGAGGTCGATGCGGCATTGCGGCGCGCGCGCGAGCTGGCGAGCCAGGGCCGCCCGGTGCTGGTCAACGTGTGGCTGGACCGGACCGAGTTCCGCGAAGGTTCGCTGTCGATGTGAGCAGGCGCCGCGGTCGCGCCGAGCCGTCGACTCCTTCCGCTTCTTCGAGCCGAACGAGCTTTCGACCGACCGCGAGCCGGTGACGCTGACCGCGCTCGCCGGTCGTTCTCGATGCGCGCGATTGCAAGTTACCCCTGAATCCTGCGTCAGACATCCGGCCCCGACGGGTTCCCGGAGGGGCGCCGCGCGCGGTGAGGAGGACGCTTTCGCACGCACGCGCCGCGTTCAACCATTGCGCGGGCTGCAACGATTCCGTCTGCAATATGCATTTGTAGGTGGTTACAGCGGACGTTAGGCTTGCCTCGTGCGGTTAGCCAGTACCTCATAACCTATATTCAGGAGACACGCATGAAATTCCGATACGCCATCGGCTTCGCCCTGAGCCTGGCCCTGGCCGGGGGGGCGCCCGCGGCGGCCCAGGCCCAGACCCAGGCGCCCTCCAAGGATCTCATCACCGTCAACATCGGCGGTCCGAGCGCAGGATACTTCCTCACCTACATCGCGTACGATCTCCGCATCTACCAGAAGCACGGCCTGGATCCGAAGCTGCACTGGTTCACCAGCGGCGCTCCGTTGCTCGCCGCGCTCAAGAGCGGCAGCATCGACCAGATCGTCACGGGCCTCGCTTTCGTCTTCGCGCTGGGACAGAACATCCCGATCAAGGTCATCTCCTGGGAGCTGGACAACGCCCAGGGCGCCGGCCTCCTGGTGAAGGACGGCAGCGGGATCAACAGCATCGCGGACCTGCCGAAGGCGAAGAAGATCGGCGCCACCGCCGGGACCTGCTCGCAGGTTTCGCTGAAGATCATGGCCAAGAAGGCGAACGTCGATTTCAGCAAGCTGAACATCGTCAACATCGCGCCTCCGCTGTTCGCCAACGCCTTCACCAGCGGCGCGATCGATGCGGCGGTCGGGTGGGCCCCCTGGACGCAGGTCCAGTCCGAGAACGTGAAGATGCTGGCCTGGGATTCGGAATACGGCGGCGTTTGCCCCAGCATCAACGCGCTGCGGACCGACTATATGACGAAGAATCCGACGGTGGCGGCGAAGCTGCTCGCCGTCCAGGCGGAAGCGCGGGAGGTCGTCGCGAAGAACCCGCAGCTCGCGATCGACGCGATCCAGCGCTACCTGCAGGTCTCGCCGACCGTCGCCAAGCAGTTCTACGAGCGGCATTGCTGCGACCGGCTGCCCACCTACGCGCAGCAGCTCGATCCGGCCTCGCCCTGGTCGCTCGTGTCGAAGACCGGCGGTCTCGCGGGTCAGACGCGGCTGGCGAGCGAAACCCTCGCGGAGCTCGGGACGATCCCCGCACCGTTGTCGCTGGAGACCATCTCGAACGCGATCGATGCGGGCCCGATGCAGCAGTTCGTGGCCAGCCAGAAGAGCAAGTGAGGGGCGTGCGGTGAACCCGAAGAGGCAAATCCCGTCGATCTGGATCTCCACGGCCACCATCGTCGCCATCTTCGGCGTCTGGTGGTTCGTGACGAACCTGGGTTTCGTCGGCCCGACGTACCTTCCGTCTCCGCAGTCGCTGTTCCAGTCGCTGATGCAGCTGGTGACGAACGGCTACCAGCGCGTGCCGCTGTGGGAGCACATCGGGATCAGCCTCTTCCGGGCCCTGTGCGGGTTCGCCCTGGGCGTCGCGGTGGGGATCCCGACCGGGCTCATCACCGGCTACATGCGTACCGCCGACGCCGCGATGTCGCCGATCATGGCGTTCCTGCGCCCGATCCCGCCGATCGCGTTCATCCCGATGGCGGTCCTGTACTTCGGGCTCGGCGAGGTGGGCAAGGTCGTGCTGATCTTCATCACTGCCTTCAACTATGCGCACGTCAACGCGCATTCCGGAGCGGCGCACGTTCCCATCGCCTATCTTCGCGCAGCGGCCACGCTGGGCCTCACGCCGAGCCAGATCTTCCGCAAGGTGGTCTTCCCGGCGGCCTGGCCGAGCATCTTCACGGGTCTCAAGGTGGCCATGGCCCTGAGCTGGGCGGTCGTCGTCGCCGCCGAGCTCGTGGGCGCGCAGCGCGGGCTCGGCTTCATGATCTCCGACGCGGCCCAGTTGTTCCAGATCCCCGTCGTGTTCATCGGCATCGCCCTGATCGGCGCCATCGGCCTCGTGCTCAATATCGCGCTGGGCGCGACCGAGTCGAGAATCGTCCACTGGAAGGGCCGCTGAGGCGCCCCGTTCAACAGGCCCGATCATCATGACCTCATCACCTGCACTGCGCCTCATGCCCGTCGATCAGAACACACGCCCGCAGCTGGCCAAGGACAAGGTCGTCTTCGAGAACGTATCCAAGACCTATCCGAGGTCTGGTTCGTCGAAGCAGACGACCCTCGCCATCGAATCGCTCAACGTCTCGATCAAGAAGGCGGAGATCGTGAGCATCCTCGGCCCCACGGGCTGCGGCAAATCGACGGCGATGAACATGATCGCGGGCTTCGAGTTCCCGACCTCCGGCAGGGTCCTGCTCGACGGCAAACCCGTCAGTGCACCGGGCCCCGACCGCGCCGTCGTCTTCCAGCAGGCCTCGCTCTTCCCGTGGCTCACCGTGCTCGAGAACGTCACGTTCGGCGTCAAGTCGCGCGGAATCGATCCCGGCGTCTACATTCCGCGGGCCGAACACCTGTTGGCCGCCGTGAAGCTCACGGGCTTCGAGAACCACTACCCCTACCAGCTGTCGGGCGGGATGCAGCAGCGCGTGCAGATCGCGCGGGCGCTCATCTCGGAGCCCGAAGTTCTGCTGATGGACGAGCCCTTCGGGGCGCTCGATTCCCAGACGCGGCTGAAGATGCAGCAGCTCGTGCTGCAGCTGTGGGTCGAATACCAGCCCACGATCATCTTCATCACGCACGACGTGGCCGAGGCGATCTTCGTGTCGGACCGCATTCTCCTGATGTCGCAGCGGCCGGGGAAAGTGAAGCTGGCCGAAACGGTCGACGAGCCGAAGCCGCGCGGGGACGAGTTCCTCGGCAGCAGCCGCTTCGTTCAGCTCCAGGCGGAACTGCTGAAGGCGTTGCGGCAGGAAGTGCACTGAAGCGGCCACCGCCCCGGCCAGGGGTGGCGTCGCGGGGTCCGCCTATGCGGGCTCCAGGGCCCGGCGCACGGGCCCGATCAGATGCAGGGATCCGGTCACGAGGATCCAGCCCGAATCGCCGGCGCGATCCAGGCACTCGCGGATCCCTTCCTCCGGGCTGGCCGCTTCGCTGCACGAAAGCCCGGCTGCGCGGCCGCATGCCGCCAGTTCGGCTGCTTCGATGCCGTCGCGGCCTTTCACCGACGTGAAGACGACATGCAGCACGCGCCCGCCGAGTTGCTCGAGCATCCGGCGCGGGTCCTTGTCCTTGCCGAGCGCGAACAGGACGACCGGCGGTCCGGCGGCCCAGGGCGCGTCGCGGATTTCCTCGAAGACAGCCTTCAACGCGATGTCGACGTGGGCGCCGTCGAGCAGGACCTTGGCGCACCGGTCGCTCGAGCGATGTTCGACGAGCTCGAACCGTCCGGGCAGCGCCGCTGCCCGGACGGCGCTCGCGTCGAGCAGGCCGTGATGCAGGGGCTTGTTGCCGTCCAGCGGGCCGGTCACGCCGTGCGCGCCCATGCTGTCGAGCACGGCCGAGGCCAGCGCGACGTTCCGCTGCGAAGCCCGGGACAGCGCCGGGACCGTGATCAGCGCGGCTCCCTGCGCGCGAGCCTGCGCCGCGACCACGCCGTGGGCGGTGTCGCCTTCCTCCAGGCCCGTGACCACGACCGATCCGCGCTTGACGATTCCCGCCTTCTCTGCGGCGATCTTCTCGCGCGTATCGCCCAAGACGTCGGTGTGCTCGAGGCCGATGTTGGTGATGACGCAGACGCGGCCGTCGAGCACGTTGGTCGAGTCGAGCCGGCCGCCCAGGCCGGCCTCGACGACGACCCACTCGACCTTGACCAGCGAAAAGTGCAGGAACGCGGCGGCGGTGAGGACGTCGAACCAGGTCGCGTCCTTCGCGGCCGTCCCCGCCAGGGTCGCCTGGTCGCGTACGTCGAGCACCCGGTCCAGGACCGCGTCGAGCGCCGGCGGGGCGATGGGGCGCCCGCGCACGCTGATCCGCTCACAGACGGACAGGACGTGCGGCGACGCGTAGCGGCCGACCTTCAGGCCGGCGCGGTGAAGCGCCGTCTCGAGCAGCGCGCAGACGGAGCCCTTGCCCTTGGTCCCTGCCACATGCACGGTGCGGAACGCTTCGTGCGGGTTGCCGAGCCGGGCGACCAGGTCGCGCATGGGTGCGATCGTCGGCACCATGCGCGAGCGCCCGCCCATCTCCCAGTTCTTCAGCGCCTCGAGCCGCTCGAACGGCGGGATCGAGTTCGACTCCCGGCTCGGGCTCATGGATCAGACCGCCACCGGCGCCGAGATGGCGCCGTGGGGCTCGTAGCCCTCCAACCGGAAGTCGTCGAACTGGAATGCGAACAGGTCCTGGACGTCCGGGTTGAGATGCATCCGCGGAAGCGCGCGCGGCGCGCGTGATAGCTGCAGGCGCGCCTGGTCCAGGTGATTCAGGTAGACGTGCGCGTCGCCCAGCGTATGGATGAATTCCCCGGGCTCGAGCTCGACCACCTGGGCCATCATGAGCGTGAGCAGCGAATAGCAGGCGATGTTGAACGGTACCCCGAGGAACATGTCGCCGCTGCGCTGGTAGAGTTGGCAGGACAGCTTTCCGTTGGCGACGTGGAACTGGAAGATGGCGTGGCACGGCGGCAGCGCCATTTCGGCGATCTCGGCGGGGTTCCAGGCGACGACGATGTGCCGGCGCGACGCGGGCTGCGTACGCAGCGATTCGACGACGCCCGCCAGCTGATCGATCTCGCGCCCGTCCCGGGCCTTCCAGCGGCGCCACTGGCGCCCGTACACCGGCCCGAGCTCGCCGTCGGGCCGGGCCCATTCGTCCCAGATCGACACGCCGCGCTGCTGCAGCCAGCGGACATTGGTGTCGCCGCGCAGGAACCAGAGGAGTTCGTAGATGATCGACGTCAGGTGCAGCCGCTTGGTGGTCAGCAGCGGGAAATGCGGCTGCAGCGGGAAACGCATCTGCAGGCCGAACGTCGAGAGGGTACCCACGCCGGTGCGGTCTTCCTTCCGGTCGCCGTGGGAAATGATGCGCTGGAGATGCTCCAGGTACTGGCGTTCCATTGCGCGTCCCCCGTCCTCGGGCTCCGGGGCGGCCGAAAAAGGGCTGGCGTCAGGACCTATAATCGGGCTATTTTCGGGCGGCATGGGGATGTGTTTCAAGGAAAGCTGAATCGATGGATCTCAAGAGACTGAAGCACGTCATTGCGCTCGCGCAGCGCGGCAGCTTTGCCCAGGCCGCCGAGATGGTGCATCTGAGCCAGCCGGCGTTCAGCCGCAGCATCCAGTCGCTGGAAGAGGAGCTGCAGGTCGAGTTGTTCACCCGCGGCCAGCGCCGGATCACGCTCACGCCCTACGGGAAGCTGGTCGTCGAGCGCGGCCAGCGCATGCTCGCCGAGGCCAAGGGCTTGCAGCGCGACGTGAAGCGGATGCGCGCCCACGAATTCGGCGAGATCGCGCTGGGCTTCGGGCCGATCCCCGCCGCGGCGCTGCTCGAACGGATGCTCACGCGGGTCACGCGGGATCATCCGAGCATCCGCACGCACATCGAGATCACCCACTGGCGCCACCTTCTGAGGTTGCTCGAGATGGACGACCTCGACTTCTTCGTCGCCGACGTGCGCGAGCTGCTCTCGAGCGAGCGCCTCGCCATCGACCTGATGCCGGAGTTCCGCATCGGCCTCTACTGTCGACGCAGCCATCCGGCGCTCAAGGCCCAGCCCATCGGCCCCGGGGATGTCCTGGCCTATTCCATCGGGTCGTTCAAGTTTCCCGACATCATGCTGGCCGAGTTCACGCAGTCGCTCGAGTTCGAAGGCGACCCGCGCTCGCTGTTCACGGTTCAGTGCGACAACATGCAGGTGCTCGAGCGCATCGCGCTCAATACCGACCTGCTGGTCGTGGGTCCGCGGCTGGCCTTCCGGGAAGCCGTCGAAGGCGAGCGGCTCGTCGAGCTGGAACTGACCTCGCCGCTGAGGATGACGACCCATATGGGCGTGGTGCGCATGCGCGACCGGATGGTCGCCCCGGGAGCGGAACTGCTCATCCGCATGCTCATGGAGCTGGCGAGCGGCGAAGCCGCGGGCGCTTCGCCGGCGGCCTAGCCGACGGGCGTCAGCCATATCACGCGCGGGGTGCGCCCCTTGAAGTGGTTCACCCATGACGACGTGCCCCGCGTCCCTTCGACGGCGGGCACGCGCACCCGCTCCAGTTCGGCCAGCCGTCCCGCCTGCTTCGCCAACCGGTACTTGCGGTTGTGGATGCACTCGCGGTCCTTGAACTCGCAGGTGTTGTCGTCCGTACCCGCGCACGGGCCGTTCGCGAGACCCTTGGGGCAGGTCTCGGGGCAGATGTAGAACAGGTACTCGATGCGGCAGAAGCCGCACGATTCACAGCCGAGCGTGGCCTGCTTGGTGGCTTTCTCCAGCCCGAGCAGCGCGCGCCCTCCGATGCCGGTGGCGTCCAGGGCGCGCACGGCGACGCCGGCCACGGCGGCGACGGGCGAGCCCGGCTCGAAGACCACGTGGTGCAGGGCCTTCATGCGCTTGAACTTCGAGGTCTCGGCGGGCGATGGCCGGGCGTCGCCGAACCCCGGCAGGGCATCGAGGCTGCCGGGCTCGGGCTTCGCGTCGAACAAGTACAGCCCGCCGCGCGGCGCGAACTCGACCAGCCTGCCGTCGGCGAGCCGGTGCGCCTCGTCCCAGGCCTGCTGCCAGTCCTCGAGGGAGGGCAGCGCGCGGCCCAGTTCGTGCGCCCGCTCCATTGCGGCGCACAATTCCTCGTAGGTGTCGACGCCGCTCAACTGCACGCCCGCGTAGCCCAGGCGCTGCGCGCCGACGATCTGCAGGGCGAGCCGGTACGCGGCCGACTCCCTGGCCTCGGCCTTGCCGCGCGCATGCTCGTCGCGGATCTTCTCGAACAGGTCGTCGGACATGAAGACGCCCGGCAGCCGGTGCGAGTGGATTCCGCGCGCCCAGCCCATGGTGGGCATGAGCAGGTTGGCCACCAGCGGCGTGCGGAAGCCGCGCGCGTCGCGATACCAGGCGAGCTCGGCCAGCTTGCGCATGTCCCAGCCGCAGTTGGTGATCAGGTAGTTCGCCCCGGCATTGATCTTCTTCGCCATCTTGAGGTACTGGTTGGCCAGTTCCTCTTCGCGATACTTGAACGGCGCGATGGCCGCGGCGATCACGCAATCGGGGGCCATCGACCGGGCGTCGCCGATCGCCACGACCGATTCCTGGTAGCGGATGCGCTCGGCGCGCTGCTCGGTGATGCCGTCGCCGGTGAGCAGCAGCATATTCTCCAGGCCCAGCGACAACGACCGCTCGAGGACGGCCCGGGCCTGCTCCGGCGTCCGGTCCTTGCCGGCCAGGTGGAGCAGCGGCACCTTGCCGCTGGCTTCGGCGGCAAGGTGGCCACAGTCCACGGTGCTGAACGACTCGAGCGACTTGACGCGATCGCCGATGTTGACGCCGGCGATCCGGTGGTCGCGGCCGACCAGCTCGGCGTTGCGGCGCAGATCGCGCATCGCCTGCTCGCCGTTGGCGAGCAGGTCGGGCACGTACTCGAGCGTGTAGAGAAAGGTGCCCGATTCCAGGGATTCCCGGATCCGGTTGCGTAACCGGCCGGGCGACGGCGCGTCGAGGTTGTCCATTGCCTGCGGGTCAACGGGGGATTCGAGGTCGATTCGCACCGAGTCGCCCTCCCGGCCTCAGGCGGCCGATTTCCCGACGATCTTCAGGAACTTCTCGTGCTCTTCCGGCGTCATGTTCTGCGTGTACTCGGCGTACGGATAGCGGCGGGAGAGCACTTCATCCTTGTACTGCTGCAGCCCCTTCTGGATGATCGGCCGCACGTCGACAAAGCTGCCCTCGTGCTTCGGTTTCGGGAAGGCGCTGTAGCCGACCGCGTCGCCGCTGATCAGGTAGATTCCGTCGGCCGACGGGCCGCCGCCGACGCTGATGATCGGCACCGGCATCGTGCGGGCCAGATACTGCGTGATCTCGTTCGGCACGTACTCGATGATGAACGCGAAGGCGCCCGCGTCCAGGAACGCGCGTGTGTCCTCGACGATCTTCGCGGCTTCTTCCGCCGTGCGGCCCTTGAATCCGTAGCCACTCTGCTCCAGCTTCCGCGAGGCCTGCATGCCCATGTGGCCCATCACCGGAATGCCGGCGCGCACGATCTCGGCGACGGTCTTCGCGGTGTGCTTGTTGCCTTCGCATTTCACCGCGTCGGCGCCGCCTTCGGAGATCAGGCGCGCGGCATTGCGGATGGCGTCCTCGGTCGAGAAGTGGTAGCTCATGTACGGCATATGGCCCACGACCATGCCGTACTTCGCGACGCGGCTGACGGCCTGGGTGAGGACCAGCTGCTCCTCGAATCGCACGGTCATCGGCGTCTTGTGCCCGAGCAGCGACATCGGCCCGGCATTGCCGTTGATCAGCATGTCGAAGCCGATCTCGTCGGCGATGGCGGCCATCGGGCTGTCATAGACGCCAAGCGCGACGATCGACTCCTTGCGCGCTTTCTTGTCGATGATGTGCTTGACGGTGACCTTGCTGCGGCGCTTTTCCACGGTGGCGGTACCCATGAACTCTCCGACGTGTCTGGTTGGGATGGTGAGGCAAAGGTAGCAGCTGGGCGCGCATTCCTCCAATGCGTTGCATTGCTCAAGACGATGCAGGCGATGCAATCGCCGGCGCTTTGCGCGCGCTGCAATGAATGCGACCGCCAAATGCATTGGGCGGGGCAACGTCGCGCTGATAGTCTTCGACGCATCCTCAGCGCCCAATCATCGATCCACGCAATCCATGGCCGACTCGACGCGTCCCCGCAGGAAGATCACCCCGAGCGTGCTGCAGAGCCGCAAGAACTCGGGCGAGCGGATCACGATGGTGACGGCCTATGACTATCCGTTCGCGCTGTACGCGGAGCAGGCCGGCATCGATATCGTGTTCGTGAGCGATGCCTTCGCGAGCGTGGGGCTCGGCCGCGACAACACGCTCTCGGTCACGGTCGACGAGGTGGTCTACCACACCCGGGCCGTGCGGCGCGCGGTCAACTCCAGCCTGCTGCTTGCCTCGCTGCCGTTCCTGTCGTACACCACGCCGGCCGAGGCGATCCAGAACGCCGCACGCCTGGTCCGCGAGGGCGGCGCCGAGGCCGTCGAAGTCGAGGGCGACGCGAGCCTCGCTCCGGTGGTGCGGGCGCTTACGCAATCCGGTGTCGCGGTCGTCGCGCACGTCGGCCTGACCAAGGTGCTCGCGTCGCGTACCGGAAGCTATCGTTCCCAGGCGCAGGAGCCCGAGTCGGCGCTCGAGATCATCGGTGATGCGCTCGCTCTGGTCGAGGCTGGCGCGTGCGCCCTGGTGCTCGAGTGCATTCCGGATCGCATCGCGGCGGCGATCACGCAACTCGTGCCGGTGCCGACGATCGGCATCGGCGCCGGAGCGTCCTGCGATGGCCAGGGGCTCGTGACGCAGGACATGCTCGGCCTTTTCGAGAAGTTCACGCCGAAGTTCGTGCACAAGTTCGCCGTGCTCGGCGAGCAGGCGCGAGACGGCTTCGCATCGTTCAAGCAGAGCGTCGAGGCGGCTGCTTTCCCGGGTTCCGCGCACACGGTGACGATCGGCGACGACACGCTGAATGCCATCGTGGCGCGGCTCAGTGCCGCCGGAGGCGGCGCGCGTTCTTGAGAGCCGCGGCCCAAGCATGAAGCGGCATCTAATTTTCACCAACTGAAGGAAGACGACTCATGGCCATTGAAAACATCGCACTCGGGCTCGTCGAGACCCGGGGATTCGTCGGATCGATCGAGGCGGCGGACGCCATGGTCAAGGCGGCGAACGTACAGCTGATCGGCAAGGAGCTGATCGGCGGCGGATTCTGCACGATCATGGTCCGCGGCGACGTGGGAGCGGTGAAGGCCGCCACCGACGCCGGCGCCGCTGCCGCCAAGCGGGTCGGCGAGCTCGTGTCCGTGCACGTGATTCCGCGCCCCCACGGAGACCTGGCGGTCATCCTGCCGAATCCGAACGCGGCGGGCCAGGCGAGCCGTCCGCTGAAGTAAGGGGACGACCCGATGTCCTCAGCCAACAATCTTCAGCTGCGGGCTTATTTCTTCATCGACCGGATGCAGCCGCAGTACGCCGCGTACTTCGGTACCGTGACGGCGGGCGACATCCCGGTCGCCGGAATGGCCCAGCTCTACGTCGAGCTCGCGCCCGGCAACGAGGTGTTCCGGGTCGTCGACATGGCGGTCAAGGCCACCGAGGTGAAGCCGGGGGTCCAGATCGTCGAGCGCGAGTTCGGCGTCCTGGAGGTGCACTCCGAGTCGCAGGAGGCCGTCCGCGAGGCGGGCCGCGCGATCCTCGATCGCCTGGGCATGAACGAGGAAGACCGCATCCGGCCGAGAGTGGCCTCGGTGCAGGTCATCACGAACGTCTCGCCGTACCAGGCGCAGCTGATCAACCGTTCGCGTCGCGGCAGCATGCTGGTCCCCGGCGAAGCGCTGTTCGTGCTCGAGGTCACGCCCGCGGCCTACATCGACATCGCCGCGAACGAAGCCGAGAAGGCCGCGAACGTGCGCCTGGTCGATCTGCGCGACGTCGGGCGCTTCGGGCGCCTCTTCATGGCCGGGACCGAAGCCGAGGCGCGTACCGCGCAGCTCGCGTCGATCGCGGCGATCGAGGCGATCTCGGGAGTCGAGAAGTAGGGAGTCGGGACGTGGAGAGAGGGAGTCCGGAATGCTGATCTGCAGAACCACCGGCACGGTCGTTTCGACCATGAAGCATGAGAGCCTGCACGGCCGCAAGCTGCTCATGGTGAGGCGCTCGGCGCCCGACGGCAGGCCGAACGGAGACCCCTTCGTCGCCGTCGACGCCATCGGCGCGGGAGAAGACGAGATGGTGATCGTCGCGCTGGGCAGCGCCGCGCGCGAAACCGAGGGTACGCGAGGATCGCCGGTGGACGCGACCATCATCGGGATCATCGATTCCACGGCGGTCGGCGGCAAGGTGTCGTTCGCGAAGTCGAAGGAGCGGGCCGCATGAACGGCGATCTCGACAAAGACCTCAGGGCGATCCAGCAGGCGCGCCGCCTGGTCGAACGCTGCCGCGTCGCGCAGCGCGAGTTCGCCACGGCGTCCGCCGAGCAGGTCGACGCCGTATGCGATGCGGTCTCCCGGGCCGCGTTCAAGGAGGCTCGCCGGCTTGCCGAAATGGCGAACTCGGAGACCGGCTACGGTGTCGCGGAGCACAAGGTCGTCAAGAACGAGTTCGCGGCGCGAAACGTCTGGGAGGCGATCCGCAAGGTGCCGACGGTCGGCGTCATCGAGCGTGACGAACGCAACAAGATGGTCGTGATGGCCGAGCCGATGGGCGTGGTCGCCGCGCTCTCGCCGTCGACGAACCCGACTTCGACCGCGATCTTCAAGACGCTCATCGCCCTGAAGGGCCGCAACGGCATCGTCCTCTCGCCGCACCCGTCGGCCGCGAAGTGCACGGCCGAAGCGGTATCCATCATGGCGGCAGCGGCGGAGGCGGCCGGCGCGCCGGCCGGCCTGGTGAGCTGCCTCGACGGATCGTCGTATGCGGGTACGAAGGAGCTCCTGGGGCACTACGCCGTGAACGTGATCCTGGCGACCGGCGGCGGTCCCATGGTCCGCGCCGCGCACAGCACGGGCAAGCCCGCCTATGGCGTCGGCCCGGGCAACGTTCCCGCCTGGGTCGACCGGTCGGCGGATATTCCGAAGGCGGCCCGCGACCTCGTGTCCAGCAAGTCGTTCGACTGCAGCCTGATCTGCGCGACCGAGCAGGCGGCGATCGCCGACCAGCCCATCGCCGCCGAGCTGCGGCGCCTGATGGAGCTGGAGGGCGCGTACTGGGTTCCCGAGGACTACCGGAAGCCGCTCGCGGCGTTCCTGTTCCATCCGGACGGGTCGATCAACACCCGTTCGGTCGGCCAGACGGCGGCGGCGCTCGCGAAAGCGATCGGCATGGAATTGCCCGAAGGGAAGCGCGTGCTGGTCGTGCCCCTGGAAGGCATCGGCAAGGATCATCCGTTCTCCCGCGAGAAGCTCACTTCCGTGCTCGGCTTCGCCGCCGTGGACGGCGCGCAGCGCGGCCTGGAGATGTGCGTCCAGATGCTGCGCTTCGGCGGCGACGGCCATTCGGCGGTGATCCATTCGCGCGATCCGGACCAGGTCGAGAAGATGGCGGCGCGCCTGCCGGCGTTCCGCATCATCGTGAACTCGATGTCGACGCTCGGCAGCGTCGGTTACACCTGCGGCTTCGCCCCCTCGTTCACGCTGGGTACGGGCGGCATCGGCGGTGCGATCGTCGGCGACAACATCACGGCCACGCACCTGATCAACCGCAAGCGGGTGGCCTGGGAGATCACCCAGTGGGCGCAGCAGTCCGCGGGCCGCCCGGCCGCGGCGACCGCGCCCTCGGGCCGGCAGGCGGGCGGTGACGCCGAGATCGACGAGATCGTGGCGCGGGTGCTGGCGCGGCTCGGCCAGACGGCCGGCGCCAACGGGTAGGCGACGGAAGCGACATGCCGTACTTCAGTCCCGCCAAGGAGCGTCCGCGCCAGACGAAGCGGTTCCTGACCGTGCGCGAAGTCGAGGACATGGCCGCGCAGGGCACCCGCGAGATCGTCCACGAAGACGGGCTCGTGATCACCGACGCCGCGCGCGAGGCGGCCCACGACCTCGGGGTGCGCATCGTCAAGCCCGCGTCGCAGGCCGTGCCCCGCGAGAAGGCCTCGACGATGCCGGCGCCGGCGGCCGTTGCCGCGGCGCAGTCGCTCGCTGCCATCCAGTCCGCGGGCCGGCCGGCCGGGCTGTCGCTCGCGACGGACACCGGCGTCGCCGCCTTGCGCGTGGCCTCGGCAGGCTTCGAGCCGGGTATCCGGGGGGCGGCGCAAGCGCCTGCCCACGGCGATCCGCTCGTGAGGTCGCTCGTGGACGCGGTGCGCACGAATCGTCCGGCGCTGACCCAGTTCACCAGGAAAGGATGAAGAGATGTCCTCATCGGCCCGATACGAGCGCATCATGAAGCGCCGGTTCATCACCAGCGACGACATCCGCGCCGCGGCGTCGCGCGGCGAGAGCGCGCTGGCCCTTCCCGAGAACAGCACGGTCACCGAAGAGGCGCGCGAACTGGCGTTGAAGCTGTCCATCCGGCTCGGCGACGGCGGGCCCGGAAAGCCGGCTCCCGCGCCGACGGCCCGGGCCGCGCAGGCCGTCGGGCGGGAGAGCCCGGGGCCGATCTCGGGACTGCTCGATGGTGCCCGGCTGCAGCCGGCGGCGCCCGGATCCGGGCCGGCACTCGGCGCCGGTTCGCTTTCCGGCGATGCGGGCGCCCGCATTTCGGAGGCGATCGCCGCGGTCCTGCAGGAGATGAACCTGGGCTCGCGGGCCGCCGCGATCCTGCCCGTCGTCACACGCCGCGTGTATGCGGGCCTGGCGGGAAAGAAGTGAGATGACCTACTGTCACGACCCTGCGGACACCCTGGTCGGCGATCGTGTCATCATCGAAGACCTGCGCATCCCGGCCTACATCGGCGTCTATACCCACGAGAAGGGCCGCACCCAGACGATCTCGCTGTGTCTCGAGATCGGCCTGCCGTCGCAGGTCTGCTTCCGGAGCGATGCGGTCGAGCACACGATCGACTACGGCGCGGTGGCGCAGTCCCTGGGCGCCTTGGCGGTGAGCCGGCATTTCAACCTGCTCGAGTTCTTCGCCGAGCAGGTGTCGCGCGTCGTCCTCGAGCGCTTCGGCGCGCTTTGGGTCAAGGTCCGCGTTCGCAAGATCGGGGTCGTTCCGGGTGCCCGCTACGTCGGCGTCGCGATCACGCGCCTGAATACCCGGGTCTCGGGAGAGCATGCGGCCGGATCCCGGGCCGGGCAGGGGGCACGCGCGCAGGGCGCCGCGGCAATGGCCGAACCCGAGTGACGAAGATGCGATTGATCCTGACCCTTTCATGCCGCGACCGGGCCGGGATCGTCCACGCCGTGAGCGGTTTCCTGTTCGAGCAGGGCGGCAACATCGTCGAAGCCGCGCAGTTCGAAGACATCACCACCGGCCTGTTCTTCATGCGGGTCGCCTTCGAGATCGGGAACGGCGAGCGGCCGGAGACGGCGCAGATCGAAGAGCGGTTCGCCCCTCTGGCGGCGCGCTTCGGGATGCAGGCGCACTTTCACGAGGCGCGGCGTCGCTTGCCCACGATCATCATGGTGTCGAAGCATGGCCACTGCCTGAACGACCTGCTGTTCCGGTGGCGCAGCGGCCTGCTTCCGATCGACGTGCGGGGCATCGTCTCGAATCACCGCGACTTCGAGCCGCTGGCGGCGAGCTACGGCATCCGGTTCCACCACGTCCCGGTGACGGGCGGATCGAAGCTGCGCGCGGAGGAGCGGCTGCTCGAGGTGTTCGAAGCCGAGGGCGCCGAGCTCCTGGTGCTGGCACGGTACATGCAGGTCCTGTCCGATGACCTCTGTCGCCGGCTGCCGGGGCGGGCGATCAACATCCATCACTCCTTCCTGCCGAGCTTCAAGGGCGCACGGCCCTACCAGCAGGCGCACGATCGCGGCGTGAAGCTGATCGGCGCCACGGCGCACTACGTCACGGCCGACCTCGACGAAGGGCCGATCATCGAGCAGGATGTCGCGCGGTCGAACCACTCGATGGATACCGCCGCGCTGGCCGCGCTGGGGCGCGACGTCGAAAGCGCGGTCCTCGCGCGGGCGGTGCACTGGCACGCGGAGCACCGCATCCTCCTGAACGGCAGCAAGACCGTCGTTTTCCACTGAGGTTTCGCCTCTTCAGGCGGGCAGGCGCCACAGGATCCACGCGCCGACCGCCAGGAGGAGGGCCGTGACGGAGCGCTGGATCAGGAGAACCGGCACCCGGTCGGCGCACCACCGCCCCGCGACGGCCCCGCCGACGAAGAACAGGCTCAGTTGCGCCGCGAGCGCGAGATCGATCGCCCCTGCCAGCACGTGCGCGGCGGTCGCGAAGGCCCCGATCGGAACCTGGATGGCGATCGACATCGCGATGGTGGGCTCCAGCGGCTGCCTCAGGGCGAGCAGGATGGGGATCAGCAGCACCGCACCCCCGGTTCCGGTCATGGCCGAGCCCAGGCCGACGAGGAATCCGATCAGCACGAACACGCGCGACGACGGGGCGGGGCGTGGGGACGCGGCCGGCCGGATCGCGCGCTGAAGGCCGCTGGCGATCAACATCAGCCCGACGGCGGCGAGCAGGTGCTCGGCCCGGACGACATGCACCAGCAGGCCGCCCAGCGCCGCTCCGGGAGCGGCGGACCACAGGAGCTCCGGATCGCCCACGAGCTCGCGGCCTTCGGCGCGGAACCGCAGCAGCGCCAGCACGCCCATCAGGGCGAACGCGACGCTCGCCGCGGCGATGGAGGCCTGCGCGGGAATCCTCTCGATGGCGGCCAGGGCCGGCACGACCAGGACCCCACCGATGCCGACCGCACCGGCCAGCCAGCCGGCGAGAAAGACGGCGATGGTGCCGACCATGCCCATTGCGACCATGTCGAGCATGCATGCCTGATGGAAATCGAATTGGGCAGGGTAGCAGCGCGGGTCGGGGTTTGCCCAATTCAATTCGCGCGCGGAATCGATGTGCGGCCTGCAATCCCGCCGCATGCGCGTCTTGCATCGAAGCCGCACCAAGGTCGCATTGGAGATGGCATTCGGAATTCGCTACGCTGGCCATCGAACCGATTGTTCGAGGAGACGACATGAGCAGCCCTGCGCAGAAGCGCCGAAAAGTCACGCCGAAGATGCTTCAGGAGAAGAAGGACAAGGGAGAGCTCATCGTCGCGCTCGGCGTGTACGACAGTCCGATGGCCGCCATCGCCGACGAGGTCGGTTTCGACCTGCTCATCAACGGCAACGCCGGGCCGATGTCGCTGCTCGGTCATCCGACCCCGATCGACGTGCGATTCGAGGAGCAGCTGGTCCTGATGCAGGCCGTCACGCGAATGGCCCCCTACGGCCTCACCGTGGGCCACATGCCGTACATGAGCTACAACATCTCGGTGCCGGAGGCCATTCGCAATGCCGCGCGCCTGATCGCCGAGGGCGGCGCCGATTCGGTGAAGTGCGAGGGCAACAAGTACACCGCGAAGACCGTCGCCGAGATCGTGCGCGCCGGCATTCCGGTGATGGGCCACATGGGCATGCAGGCCTCGCGGAAGCTGGAGCAGAGCGGCTACGGGTTCAAGGGCCGCACGGCGCAGGAAGCCGCGAAGATCGTCGAGGACACGCAGGCCTTCGTCGACGCCGGCGTCTTCGGGATCATCCTGGAGTACGTGCCGAACGAGATCACGCAGTATCTGGCCCGCACGATGCCGGTGCCGATCATCAGCGTCGGCGGGGGGCCGTCGCCCGATGGGATCTATATCGCGAGCAGCGACGTGGTCGGCTACAGCGCCTTCCCGAAGCCCAAGCACGAAGCGGCGTTCGTCAATGTGCGGCCGATCATCCAGGAAGGGCTGCAGCGGTACAAGGACGAAGTCATTTCCCGGCGCTACCCGTACGCCGAGTACACGCAGAACATGACGCCGGAAGAGCACGCGCGCTTCCTCGAGATCGTCGAACGCACGGCCTGATCGAGCGATGGACTCGGGCGCGCAGACCGGGCGCGGGAGCGGCGGCCCGAGGATCGGCCGGACCGTGGCGGACTCGGTCCCGTGGTGGCCACGGGGCCCCCAGCCGCCCGCGGGGGCGCCCAACATCCTCGTGCTTCTCTTCGACGACGTCGGCTTCTCCGACTTCGGGTGCTACGGTTCGCCCATTCGGACGGCGGCGATCGACCGGCTGGCGGCGCAGGGGGTGCGCTATTCCGGCTTCCACACGACCGCGATGTGCTCGACCACGCGCGCGGCGCTGCTGACCGGACGCAATCATCACTCGGTCGGCATGGGCTGCCTGGCCAACTTCGACAGCGGCTATCCGGGTTATCGCGGCAAGATCGCGCACGAGGCCGGCACGCTGGCCGAGATCCTGCGCCACAACGGATGGCGCAACTATTTCTGCGGCAAGTGGCACGTGACGCCGATGAGCGAGGGCGGTTCCACGGGCCCGTTCGACGGCTGGCCGCTCGGCCGCGGGTTCGATCGCTTCTACGGTTTCATGAACGCGGAGACGGACCACTACACGCCGGAGCTGGTGCGCGACCAGTCGCACGTCGAAACGCCGGGCAGCTTCGAAACCGGCTACCACCTCTCCGCCGACCTGGCCGACCAGGCCATCCGTTTCATCGCCGACCATACGGCCCAGCGGCCGGACCTGCCGTGGCTGACCTGGGTCGCGTTCGGTGCCTGTCACGCGCCCCATCAGGCGCCCGCGAGCCTGATCGACAGCTACGAGGACGTGTTCGTCACCGGCTGGGACGTGGAGCGCGACGTCCGCCTCGCGGCCCAGATGGAGATGGGGCTGGTGCCGCACGGCACGCGCCTGCCGCCGCGCAACAGCGGCGTCAAGGCCTGGGATGAACACACGGCGGAGGAACGCCGGCTCTTCGTCCGGCTGCAGTGCGCCTATGCCGCGATGCTCGAGCACGCCGACCAGCAGATCGCGCGGATCGTCGAGTTCCTGGAGCGCTCGGAGGCGCGCGACAACACGATCGTCATCGTGATGTCGGACAACGGAGCGAGCCAGGAGGGCGGCCCCCTGGGCGCCGTCAACACGCTGGGCAGCTACAACTTCCAGGAAGAAACGCTCGAGGCGAAACTGCAGCGCTTTCACGACATCGGCGGCCCGGGCAGCCACACCAACATTCCCCACGGCTGGGCGATGGCGTCCAACACGCCGCTGAAGCGCTACAAGCAGAATACGCACGGCGGCGGCATCCGCGACCCGCTGGTCATTTCCTGGCCGAAGGGCATCGAGGCGCGCGGCGAGATCCGCCACCAGTTCGCGCACGCCTGCGATCTGCTGCCGACGCTGCTGGAGGTGACCGGCGCCGGGCTGCCGGCCCAGGTCAACGGTGTCGTGCAGATGCCCCTCGAGGGTGTCAGCTTCGCGCGCACGCTCAACCAGCCGGACGCGCCGAGCAAGTCGACCCCGCAGTACTTCGAGATGTTCGGCCACCGGGGGATCTGGCACGATGGCTGGAAGGCGGTCGCCTATCATGCGCCGGGCACGCCGTTCGACGACGACCGATGGGAGCTGTACCACCTCGATCGGGACTTCTCCGAGATCGACGACCTCGCCTCGAGCGAGGCCGGGCGGCTGGAGAGCCTCAAGCGGATCTGGTGGCGCGAAGCCGAGAAGCACAAGGTCCTGCCGCTGGACGATCGTTTCGGCCAGCGTTTCGCCGACAACGCGGCGCGCATCCTGGGCGGGCGGCGCCGCTTCGTCTTTCATCGGGGGGTGGGGCACGTGCCGACCGATCTCGCCCCCGATGTGCGCAGTCGCGGCTACACGATCGAGGCGCACCTGCGATTCACCGACGGCGACCAGGGCGTGCTGATCGCCCACGGCGACGCCACGACCGGCTACGTGCTGTACGTGCGCGACGGCCGGCTCGTGCACGACCTCAACCTCGGCGGCACCCACGACACGGTCGTGTCCGACCGGCCGATTCCGGCCGGCACGCGTGCGCTCGGCGTCCGCGTCGACCGCATCGCGCGCGGGCCGATCGGCGAGGCGCTGCGCAGCCGTTACACGCTGCTGATCGACGGCCTGCCTGCCGGCAGCGTGGAAACCGGCCGATACTTCAAGTCGCTGATCTCCTGGGCCGGCTGCGACATCGGTTGCGACCGGGGCACGCCCATCGCGGACTACGCGGCGCCGTTCGAGTTCACCGGCGAGCTGTCGAAAGTCGTCGTCACGCTCGACGACGACCAGCAGCTCGATGGCGACGCCGTCGGCCGGGCCGAACTGGGACGGGAATAGGGCTCGATCGATTGGCGCCTCCGGCACGAATCGAACGTGCGACCCTCCCCTTAGGAGCGAAAGGCTCCATCCAGTGTTCATGCGGCTTTCCGGCGGGTAGCGTGACGTTTTCCGTGACGCGACAGGGCCTTGACGGCGGCGTCCTGGTATGCCGCGAGCGCGTTGGGCGTCAGGTGCGAGTAGCGCGCAACCATGTCCATCGTGGCCCACGCGCCGGCCTGCTGGATCGCGTGCAGCGGGGCGCCGGCCATCGCCATCCACGAGGCCCATGTGTGGCGCAGGTCGTGCCAGTGGAAGTCGTCGATCTTCGCCGCCGTGAGCGCGGCATTGAACCCGGTCTTCGGGTCGCTGATGCGCTTGCCGCGGAACGGGAACACGATCGACTCGTGCTTGCCCTGCTGGGCCTTGAGCACGCGCATGGCCTCGACGCCCAGTGGCAGCGTGTGGGCCTTCCTGCCCTTCATCTCGACCGCAGACAGGTGCAGGAGCCGGCGGCGCATGTCGATCTGCTCCCAGCGCAGGCCGAGCACGTTGGCCCGGCGCAGGCCGGTGGCGAGCGTGAATTCGACGGCGGGCAGCAGGTGGGCGGGCAGCGCCGGGCGTAGCCGCTGCCATTCCTCGGGCGAGAGGAACCGCACGCGCGGCGGGCCTTCGGGCTTTCTCGGCAGCTTGGGCGCGGCGGCGAGCTGGTGGCGCTCGACGGCAAGATTCAGGGCTGCCCGCAGCACGGCCACCACGCGGTTGTACGCGCCCGGCGACATGCCGGCGAGCGCGGATGTGACGCTGCCGTTATCGACCAGGTGCGCGGCGCGGTTCGGGTACTTCTCGCGCAGCACGCGCAGCGCGGAACGGTCGGTGTCGGATCGGTCGCGCTCACCCAGCCATTGCAGGTAGGCGTCGTCGAGCGTGAAGGTGGTGACTACTTGACCAGCGTCAGCGGCGAGGCTGCGGGCGACGCGGATCGCTTCGTTTTCGTCTTCCGTTCCAGTGCTTCGTCGAGTGCGGCGGCCGGCGGTGAATACGTCCGCCCACCACGTCGGCGAATCGGTGCGACGGTAGATATGGACGCCCTTCTGTACGCGGATTCTGTCAGCCATGCCTCGACCTGGGCGCGATTGAAACGGTACTCGCGGCCGAACCTGACGCATGGCAGGTGGCCGGCTGCGGCGATCTCGCGCACGTAGTCTGCGCTGAGTTTGAGCCACTCCGCAACCTCGGTGGCGGTCAGCACGTCGTTCATGGCTCGGCCGTCTCGGCGATCGTCAGCAGGTCAGCCACGCGGACCCGCGACCAGTTCGTCGATCGCCTCGTTGAGCAGCGGGGCCGGGCCGAACATATCGATGGTGCGATCGTCCTTCGGCGGCGGAATCGGCTCGCCGGCCGGCACGAACGCCGTGCAGGACGGCTGCCCATCGGGGCCATACACCCACTCCGGCGGGTACTCGGGACTGTCCATGCCGAAGTACATCGAGCGGTCGATGATGTCGCACCGTTCGTTGTCGTCGCACTCCTCGATCGGCTCGCCCTCGCGCATCGAACGGTCGCGCGCACACTGTCGGCACCAGGCGTCGAAGAAGCATTCGCCCTCGGTGCCATTGCTCGGCTGGTACTTCTCACCGGGCGTGTGCATCGCCGCCAGCTCGTCCGGGTGGATTCCGTGCGGCTTACCCATCGCTGCGCTCCTTCTCGATCTGTGCGCTAGGCACTGGTTGCACGATGCTTCGCTTCATCTGACTGGATCGCTGCTGCCACCTCACGATCGACGTGCGATGGATCATCAAAACGCGCCTGACTGGTGGCTGATGCAAGGTAATAGGTGCCGGCATCCGGGTGACTCCTGTCGCGGAGCCACCTGTAGTTTCGCGCGTGCGTTGCCGCCACGCGCAAGTCCTGCGCTTCCTCCCCCCGACCTTCCATCGCCATGTCATGAGCGAGCTTCATCAGTCGCACATACCAGCGGTTTTCTTCGTACCACGGCGTCGTCATGTTCACGGCCTTTCCTCCTTCTCGATCTGCGCGTCGATGGCGGCGTCGAGTTCTTCTTTCATCAACGGGTCCCACCATTCGCCATTCCAGTATTCGAGTCGCCACCGGGAGCAGCGGTGGAAATACGGCGGAACGCCCTTGCAGGACAAGAAGCGATACCGCTCCGCGTCCTTCGCCATTCGGCGCAACTGCTCCAGCACCGGCACGTTGCCGCCGTCGGGCGGGTCCATGTAGTAGTGGCCGGGCAGCACGTTCGCCATCGCCTCGCGCTCTGCAACAAGCGCCTTGAGCGCGTTGAGTGTCAGATTGCCGTTCGCGTTCGATAGCTCGTGTCCGGCTTCGGCCAACGCATCCTTGATCTCCTGCATCCGCTCTGGCAGCCCATAGCGGTGATGCCACGATCCGCAGTTGCAGGCCGGGGCGTCGCACGGCACGAAGCCGCCGCGTAAGAGCACGTCGCGCAGTTCGTCGCGCTCGGCGGTCAGGCGTTCGTTTGTTTCCTCTGCTGCATTCAACTTGCGCTGCAAACGGCCAGCCGCCTGAGCCTCTTCCTCCATCCAGCCATTCAACTTGGCGTTGTCGTCGCGCAGGGCGTTTCGCTCGGCGGTCAGGCGCTCGATCTCCGCTGCCTGCGCCTCGACGTGCGCGAGGATGGCGGCGATGTTGGCGGGCGAGCAGGCGGCGATGAATGATGCATCGATGCTGTCATGCGACAGTTCGCAATCGCTTGGCGGCACAGCCTCCCACGCATTAATACGAGC
>JBDHRX010000175.1:0-4515 GCA_039807785.1 Burkholderiaceae bacterium | reverse complement strand
CGCGCTCGGCCTCGCGCCGCGCTTCTTCCTCGCGCCGTGCGGCCTCGGCCGCCGCCTGCGCCTCGCGCTCGCGTTCGCGCTCGAGGCGCTCCTGTTTTTCGCGCAGCTCGACGGCCTGGCGCTCGAGCAGCTCGCGCTGGCGCGCCTCTTCGGCTTCGCGAAGGCGCTGCTGCTCCTCGTCGACCACCGACCTGGGCGGCGCCGCAGCCGCAGCCGGCTCGGCCGGCGCGAGCTCCACCGCCGCGGTGTCGCCAATGTCGCGCTTGACGAAGACGCGCTTCTTGCGCACCTCGACCTGGATCGTGCGCGCCTTGCCGGTGGCGTCGGCCTGCTTGATCTCGGAGGTCTGCTTGCGCGTCAGCGTGATCCGGCGCTTCGGACCGTCGTCGGCGCCATGCGCGCGGCGCAGCGCAAGCAGCAGCTGCTCCTTGTCGGCCTCGGTCAGCTCGTCCTCCGGAGACCGCTTGCTGACGCCGGCGGCCTGCAGTTGCTCGAGCAACGCCTCGGCCGGCATCTTCAGCTCCGCCGCAAACTTCGCCACGTTCGTACTCGCCATGCTCATTCTTTCCGGACCTCACTGCTCAAAGCTTGTCGAATCCACACCCTCTATGCCTGCGCCCGCTCCTCGCCCGGCTGCGCCGCAGCCGCCGGCTCCGCCTCGAACCAGTGCGCGCGCGCCTTCATGATCAGGTCTCTCGCCCGCTCCTCGTCGATCGCCGTCGCTTCGACCAGTTCGTCGACCGCCAGTTCGGCCAGCCCGTCGCGCGTGTGCACGCCGGCGTCGGCCAGCTTCGCGGCGAGCTCGCGATCCATGCCCTCGAGCGACAGGAGATCCTCGGCGGTCGTGCCGATCTTCTCCTCGGTGGCGATCGCCTCGGTGAGCAGCGCGTTGCGCGCGCGGTTGCGCAGTTCGTTGACCGTGTCTTCGTCGAACGACTGGATCTCGAGCATCTCGTTGATCGGCACGTAGGCCACCTCTTCGACGGTGGTGAAACCCTCGTCGATCAGGATGTCGGCGATCTCCTCGTCGACGTCGAGCTGCGCCATGAACAGCTCGCGCACCGCACTGCGCTCGCCCTCGCTCTTGGCCTGCGACTCCTCGGCGCTCATGATGTTGATCTGCCAGCCGGTGAGTTCGGAGGCCAGCCGCACGTTGCGCCCGCCGGTGCCGATCGCCAGCGCCAGGTTGTCCTCGTCGACCACCACGTCCATGCTGCGCTTGTCCTCGTCGACCACGATCGACGAGACGTTCGCCGGCGCCAGCGCGCCGATCACGAACTGCGCCGGATCCTCGGACCACAGCACGATGTCGACGCGCTCGCCGGCCAGCTCGCCGGTGACCGCCTGCACGCGCGAGCCGCGCACGCCCACGCAGGTGCCGATCGGATCGACCCGCCGGTCGTTCGAGTGCACTGCGATCTTGGCGCGCACGCCCGGGTCGCGCGCGGCCGCCTTGATCTCGAGCAGCCCCTGCTCGATCTCGGGCACCTCGTTGGCGAACAGGTGGCGAATGAAGTCGGGTGCGGTGCGCGACAGGAACAGCTGGGGGCCGCGGCCCTCGCGATTGATCTTCGCGACGTAGGCGCGGATGCGGTCGCCCACCCGCAGGTTCTCCTTCGGGATCATCTGGTCACGCGGCAGCCGTGCCTCGACCTTGCCCGACTCGACGATCGCGCCTTCGCGGTCCATCCGCTTGATCGTGCCCGACAGGACCGACTCGCCCCGCGCGAGGAAGTCGTTGATGATCTGCTCGCGCTCGGCGTCGCGGATTTTCTGCAGGATGACCTGCTTGGCCGCCTGCGCGCCGATGCGCCCGAGGTCGACCGGTTCGAGTTCTTCCTCGATGAAGTCGCCGACCTGGATGTCGGGAATGTGCTTCTGCGCCTCCGACAGGATGATCTGGATGTCGTGGTCTTCGAGTTCGCCGTCGGGCACCACCTGCCAGCGGCGGAACGACTCGGACTCGCCGGTCATGCGATCGACCGACACCCGCACGTCGACTTCTTCCTTGAAGCGCTTCTTCGTGGCGGAGGCCAGCGCACTCTCGAGCGCGCCGAACACCACCTCGCGCGCGACGTTCTTCTCGCGCGCCAGCGCATCGACCAGCAACAACACTTCCCGGCTCATTTCCGCCTCTCCTGGAACTTCAGCTTCGGCACCAGCCGAGCCCGCTCGATCTCGTCGAGCGCAAACACGAGCTTGCGCATCGGCGCTGCCGCGCCGGCCGCTTCCGCGGCCTGCTGCGCCTGCTGCGCCTTTGCTGCCTTGCCCGGCGCGCGCTTCGCGCCAGGCTTCGAACCTGCCTTGCTGCCCTTCGCCCCTGCCGGGCGCGCAGCCTCGGGCTCGATCAACTCGAGGCCATAGCGCCCTTCGTCCTCCAGCGTGAGCACGCCTTCGAAGTTGCGCCTTCCTTCGAGCGCCCGGCGCAGCCTCACGCTGACCTCGACGCCGGCGAAGCGCTCGAAGTCGGCCGGCTTCTTCAACGGCCGGTCGAGCCCCGGCGACGACACTTCCAGCCGCGCGTAGTCGATGCCCTCGACCTCCAGCACGCGCGACAACTGGCGGCTGACCTTCTCGCAGTCGTCCAGCGAGATGCCCGACGGCGCGTCGATGTAGACGCGCAGCAATCCGTTCTGCGCGTACTCGACGTCGACGAGCTCGTAACCCATGCCGGCCAGGGTGCGCTCGATGATCGCCTGCGTCGACGTCATCTGTGCGGACACTCGCGAACCCCCTGCCGGCCACTGCCGACGCTTGCCCGCCCGACGCCGACCCGATGCCGGCGCGACCGGAAAAAAAAATGGGCCTTTCGAGCCCATTTCTTCGAGCACGCCGCCCGTGCCCGATGCGCCTGCGCCCCCGGATGACGTCGTCCGGATCGCTGTCTCGCAACTGCCGAAGCGGCGATTTTGTTAATTGCGCATTATAGCCCGAAAAGGCCACCCGGGCACGCATGCAGTCTCGGCAGCGTGACGTCCCGGGTCAGCCTTCGCCGCGCTGCCCACCGCCCGAGCGCCCGCCGCGCCGGCCGCCGCCGGGTCTGCCTCGCGCGCCGCCGCGCGACGGTCCCTGCCCCTGGCCGCCACCCTGCGGACCGCGTCGCCCCTGTCCTTGCGACGGGCCCTGTCCCTGCGCGCGCTTGCCCTGCCGGCCGCGCCCGTCCGGCTGGCCACCGCGGCCGAACATCCCGGGCCCGCCGGCGATGCCGCCCGACCTGCCGGTGTCCATCGGACCGGTGAAGCCCACCGTCCGCGCCGAACGGCCGCGCGCCTTGCCGAAGCCGCTGCGCTTGCCGCCGGCCGGCTGCGCTCCCTCGCCCTTGCGCACCGCGCGGGTGATGCCCTCGAGGTGCGCATTGGCCGAGCGCGGCTGCCATTCGTCGTCGTCCATCGGGTCGTAGCGTGGTGTGCTCTCCTCGGGAAGCGCCCGGTTGCCGATCGAATCGGCCGGATCTTCCTCGTCCTCGTACCCGTCGTCCCGATAGTCGTCGTCGCCGGCCTGCCGTTCGCGTACCGCTTCGCTTCGCGGCGCCTCCTGCGGGTCGATCGCCACGGGCGGCTCTTCGCGGGCGCCCTGCGCATCGGCACTCCCGGTTCGCCTCGGCGTGCCGGCCGCTTGCGGGGCGGATCCGGCGCGCCGGATCGCCTGCATCAGTGCCTGCACCTCCGCGTCGCCCAATTCGGCCCAGCGACCGCGAGCCAGGCCGCGCGGCAGGGCCAGCGGGCCGAATCGCAGGCGCACCAGCCGGCTGACGGTCAGGCCCACCGCCTCGAACATCCGGCGCACCTCGCGATTGCGTCCTTCCGCAATGACCGCGCGGTACCAGGCGTTGGCGCCGTCGCCACCGAGGTCTTCGAGCACGGCGAACTTCGCCGGCCCGTCCTCGAGCGGCACGCCGCCGAGCAGGGCCTCGCGTGCGTCGTCCTCGATGCGCCCCAGCACCCGGACCGCGTACTCGCGCTCCCAGCCGTATCGCGGATGCATCAGCTTGTTGGCGAGGTCGCCCGAAGTGGTGAACACCAGCAGGCCTTCGGTATTGAAATCGAGCCGCCCCACCGCGACCCAGCGCGCGCCTTTCAGCCTGGGCAGCCGCTCGAACACCGTGACCCGCTGGCCGGGGTCGTCGCGCGTGCAGATCTCGCCCGACGGCTTGTGATAGAGCAGCACCCGCGGCGCCGCCGGCACCGCGCGGCGGTTGATCGTGCGCCCGTTGACGCGCACCTGGTCGGTCGGACCGATGCGCTGGCCGATGTGCGCCGGCTGGCCGTTGACCGATACCCGCCCGGCGAGGATCAGTTCTTCCATATCGCGCCGCGAGCCCAGGCCGGCGTCGGCAAGCACCTTGTGCAGTTTCGGCTGGTCTTCGGCCGGCATCCGTCGCGCCGCGCGCTTGCGCGGATCGGCGGCATCGAGCCCGATCACGGCGCCGCTGGCATAGACCGGCAGCGGATCGGGCTCGGCCTGCGGCGGGCTGGCCGCGGCATCGCCGCCCGGTTCCGGCGCGTCGGTGCCGGC
>JBDHRX010000174.1:0-4614 GCA_039807785.1 Burkholderiaceae bacterium | reverse complement strand
CCCAGGCCGCGGCGTTCCGCCGAGGCCGGCGGCGGCGCGCGCTCCGCCAGGGGTACCGCACGCTCCCCCGGAGGTGGCGCACGCTCCGCCGGAGGTGCCGCGCGCTCCGCCGGCGCCACCGGACGACCGGCGCGCACCGCCGCCGGCTCCGCCGGCCCGCCATAGTCGGGCCGGAATGCCAGCAGCCGCAGCAGCACCATCGTGAACCCGGCATGCGGATCGGGCGCCAGCGGCAGGTCGCGCGCGCCGTGGATCACGATCTGGTACCAGACCTGGAGGTCCTCGGGCGCGACCGCCGCGGCCAGCCGCTCGAGCGTCGCGGGGTCGTCGGCGTCGCCGAGCGCGCCGACCTGCGCCAGCGCGATCCGCTGCAGCAGCGCGGCGAGGTCGGCCAGCGTGCGCTCGAACGGCGCGTTGCCGGCCAGCATCTCGTCGGCCAGCGCCACCAGGGCGCGGCCGTCGCCCGCGACCAGCGCATCGAGGATGCGCACCAGCCATGCGGCGTCGACCACGCCGAGCATCTCGCGCACCGGCGTCTCGCGCACCTCGCCCCCGCCGAAGGCGATCGCCTGGTCCAGCAGCGACAGGGCGTCGCGCATGCTGCCGGCGGCCGCGCGGCCGATGCGGTCCAGGGCGGGACGGTCGAACGCGACCCCTTCGGCCGCGAGCACGGTGGACAGGTGCGCGGCGACCGAAGCCGGCGGCATGTTCCTCAGGTTGAACTGCAGGCAGCGCGACAACACCGTGACGGGCACCCGCTGCGGATCGGTGGTCGCGAGCACGAACATCACGTGCGGCGGGGGCTCCTCGAGCGTCTTGAGCATCGCGTTGAACGCGTGCGTCGACAGCATGTGGACCTCGTCGATCACGTACACCTTGTAGCGGCCCGCGGTCGGGGCGTAGACCGCGTTCTCCAGCAACTGGGTCATCTCGTCGACGCCGCGGTTCGAGGCCGCGTCGAGCTCGATGCAGTCGACGAAGCGCCCGGCGTCGATGCCGGTGCACGCGGCGCAGCGGCCGCAGGGCTGCGCGGTGACGCCGGTCTCGCAGTTCAGCGCCTTGGCGAGGATGCGCGCGATCGTGGTCTTGCCGACGCCGCGGGTGCCGGTGAACAGGTACGCGTGGTGCAGCCGCTGCGTCTCGAGCGCGTGCGAGAGCGCGCGCACGACGTGGTCCTGGCCGACCAGCGACTGGAAATCGCGCGGCCGCCACTTGCGGGCGAGGACCTGGTGGGTCATGGCATCGGCAACCGGCGAAACATGGGACGGGTGGGCGAGCCGGAGCCCCGGCACGCACGGGGAATGGCTGTGGCTGCTTCCTTCCGGACCTGACCAGGTTGACCACGCCGCACTGCGGGGAGGCCCGCCCGCGCCGATTCTAACAGCCGCCGGCGCAGCCTTCCCGCGGCGCGGCGAGCGCGTCCGGTTCTGTGCTATGTTTGCCGCAACCGCGGGAGCACAAATGACGATCAAGCACGTATCCGATTCCACCTTCGAGCAGGATGTCCTGAAGTCCGATGCGCCGGTCCTGGTCGACTACTGGGCCGAATGGTGTGGTCCCTGCAAGATGATCTCGCCGATCCTCGACGAGATCTCACGCGACTACGAAGGCCGCCTGCAGGTGGTCAAGGTCAACGTCGACGAGAACCAGTCGGTGCCGGCCAAGTTCGGCGTGCGCGGCATCCCCACGCTGATGCTGTTCCGCGACGGCGCCATCGTCGACACCAAGGTCGGCGCGCTGTCGAAGTCCCAGCTGACGGTGTTCCTGGACAGCCATCTCTGATTCGTTGTAAGCTTTCGGCCGCCCGTAGGCATCGGCGGCCGTTCCGCCGGCGCCTCCCGGCTCCCGGCGGTTGACGCCGGGGCGGGGCGGGGCGATCGACCGGTCGCCCGCATCTCCCGACCCCGCCGTCCACGGGCCGCACCCGCCCGCATCCCGATCCGGACATCCGGCGGCCTGCCAGCCGCATCCCAGGTTTCCGTCCGTTCCCAGCACCGTCCCCTGCGGGGAGAACCACCCGATGCACCTGTCCGAACTGAAGTCGCTGCACGTCTCGCAGCTGATCGAGATGGCCACCGGCCTCGAGATCGAGAACCCCCAGCGCATGCGCAAGCAGGAGCTGATGTTCGCGATCCTCAAGCGCAAGGCCAAGACCGGGGAGACGATCTTCGGCGACGGCTGTCTCGAGGTACTGCCCGACGGCTTCGGCTTCCTGCGCTCGCCCGAGACCTCGTACCTCGCGAGCACCGACGACATCTACATCTCGCCGTCGCAGATCCGCCGCTTCAACCTGCACACCGGCGACTCGATCGAAGGCGAGGTGCGCACGCCGAAGGAAGGCGAGCGCTACTTCGCGCTGGTCAAGGTGGACAAGATCAACGGCGAGCCGCCCGAGGCGAGCAAGCACAAGATCCTGTTCGAGAACCTGACGCCGCTGCACCCGAACAAGCCGATGGTGCTCGAGCGCGACATCAAGGCCGAGGAGAACATCACCGGGCGCATCATCGACATGATCGCGCCGATCGGCAAGGGCCAGCGCGGCCTGATCGTCGCGCCGCCCAAGGCCGGCAAGACGGTGCTGATGCAGCACATCGCGCACGCGATCACGACCAACCACCCCGACGTGGTGCTGATCGTGCTGCTGATCGACGAGCGGCCCGAGGAGGTCACCGAGATGACCCGCTCGGTACGCGGCGAGGTGGTGGCCTCCACGTTCGACGAACCCGCCACGCGCCACGTGCAGGTGGCCGAGATGGTGATCGAGAAGGCCAAGCGGCTGGTCGAGCACAAGAAGGACGTGGTGATCCTGCTCGACTCGATCACGCGCCTGGCGCGCGCCTACAACACGGTGGTGCCGGCCTCGGGCAAGGTGCTCACCGGCGGCGTCGACGCCAACGCGCTGCAGCGCCCCAAGCGCTTCTTCGGCGCCGCGCGCAACATCGAGGAAGGCGGCTCGCTCACCATCATCGCCACCGCGCTGATCGACACCGGCAGCCGCATGGACGAGGTGATCTACGAGGAGTTCAAGGGCACCGGCAACATGGAGCTGCACCTGAACCGGCGCATGATGGAGAAGCGCGTCTACCCCGCGATCGACATCAACCGCTCGGGCACGCGCCGCGAGGAGCTGCTGATCAAGGCCGAGGTGCTGCAGAAGATCTGGATCCTGCGCAAGCTGCTGCACGACATGGACGAGCTCGAGGCGATGGAGTTCCTGCTCGACAAGGTGCGCCAGACCAAGAGCAACCAGGAATTCTTCGAGATGATGCGCCGCGGGAGCTGACCCCCGCGCGGGCGACTTGCGCCATCCGCCCGAAAGCTCTTATAATTCAAGGATTTTCACCAAATTTCACGTCGGAGTCCGGCGGGAGATCCAGTCATGAAACAAGGCATCCACCCTGACTATCGCGAAGTCGTCTTCATGGACATGTCGACCGGCTTCAAGTTCGTCACCCGCTCGACGGTCGCCACGCGCGAGAAGATCAAGATGGACGACGGCAACGAATACCCGCTGTTCAAGCTCGACGTCACCTCCGAGTCGCACCCGTTCTACACCGGCGCGCAGCAGCGCATCATCGAAGCCGGGCGGGTCGAGAAGTTCCGCCAGAAGTTCGCGCGCACCGGCAAGTAACCGGCAGGCCGCGGGCCGGCTCGCGGCGCCGCGCCCCGGCAGCGCCCATCGGGAGGAACGGTCGCCCGAAAGGGGCACCCGGAAAGAGTCCCCCGGAAAGAGTCCCCCGGAAAGAGTCGCCCGGAAGGCCCCGCCCGAGCGGGCGGCGAGCGCCTCCCGGCGGCAGGGGAAGAAGGCAGCCTGGCTGCCTTTTTTGATTTATCGTTCCGCCCAGCCGCATGAAACCTTTCATCGTCACGGAGCTGGAAGCGGGCAAGCTGCCGCGGTGGGGGCTGCTGCTGCTGTGCGCGCTGTACGTGCTGCCCGGCTTCATCGGCCGCGACCCCTGGCGCACGCAGGACGCGGCCGGCTTCGGCATCGCGCTGTCGATGATGCGCGGCGATGCCGGCGACTGGCTGATGCCGAACATCGGCAACCTGCCGATGCCCTCGGAGGGTCCGCTGCCGTTCTGGATCGCCGCCTCGGCCGGCGGACTGGTCGCCCCGCTGATCGGCGAGCACGCCGGCGTCCGCCTCGCCGTGGCAGCGCTGCTCGCGCTCGCGCTGGTGCTGGTCTGGTACACCACCTACGCGCTGGCGCGCCGGCCCGGCGTGCAACCCTCCGATCCGTTCGGCGCCTCGGCCTCCAGCACCGACTACGGCCGCGCCATCGCCGACTCCGGCCTGCTGGTGCTGATGGCCACTTTCGGCCTGCTGGTGCGGATGCACGAGACCACGGCGGATCCGGCCCAGGTCGCCTGGATCGCGGCGTTCCTGTTCGGCTGCGCGCTCGCGCTCGAGCGCCCGGCGGCCGGCGCCGCGATCGCCGGCGCCGCGATCGCGGCCACCCTGCTCACCCGCGGCGCCGGCACCGCGGTGGCGCTGCTGCTGGTGCTGACCGCCCTGCCGCTGGCCAGCCGCGCCTACCGGCTCGTCGCCTGGCGGGTGCTGCCGCTGGCCACGGCAGTCGCGGTGGCCGGGGCGCTGCCGTGGCCGCTGCTCCTG
>JBDHRX010000173.1:0-4725 GCA_039807785.1 Burkholderiaceae bacterium | reverse complement strand
ACGACCGAGCGGGAACGGCGCGCCGCCGAAGGGGCGGCGCTCAGTGGAAGTGCGTCGACTCGGGCTCGACGTCGCCCGGCATCTCGGCGTGGACGATCTCGCCCTTGCCGTTCGGATACAGCGGCACGCCGCAGTCCTCGCAGAACTCCGGCTCGTTCAGCTCCGGCCAGACGCGCGCCTCGCCAACGCCGACCTCGCGCAATACCTCGCGGATCTGCTCGACCGGCGACGGATCGTCCTGGTCGCTTTCCGCACCGAGCAGCGGCCAGACGATCCCGTGCGCGACCTCGTCGCTGTCGCGCACGCTGATCCCGATCCGATATTCGTCCGGACGCTCGTGGCCGAACGCCGCGATCGTCGCTTTCAGGTCCTCGGCCTCGATATCGAGCGCGTGCGTCAGGAAATGCACCGCGGCGCGGATCGAGTACGGCCGCACCCGGCGGTCGGATTCGCGCATGTTGATGTGATACGCGTCGGGGAGCAGGCACTCGAAACCGCAGCCCTGGAGCATCGGCTCGATGTTCGGACGCGCCTGCGCGATCCACTGCTCGAGGCAGGCGACGCGCCCGGCGTGCTCGCCCGTCTCCGCTTCCTGCCAGCGAAACACCGCCTTGCCGGCCGGCGTCGCCACGACGCCGAGCAGGAAGCGCGTGTCCGCGAGCATGTCGGCCGTCTCGGGCAGGGTCTTCAGGTCCAGGCGCGGCACCTGCCCCGCGATGGCCGCCTGGCCGACACGACGCGCGAGCCGCCGCAGCTCGCCGAAGTCGCGCGGAAGCTGGTCGATGCTGTACAGGTACGGGATCAGCCGGAACCGGGTTTCGGTCGCCAGCGTATGCGCCTGCCAGTGCGCCGCGAGCGCCTGGGCGACCTCCGGCGCGACCGGCCCCGACGGGATCCGGAAGCGCGTCCAGGCCACCAGCGGCGCCGTCACCAGCAGCACGTCCCAGCGTGCGTCACCGGCCTCGATCGCCACGGTCTCGGCCGATTCCTCGACCGCCTCGATCAGCACGCCATAGGCCTCGCCGTCGGTCTGGTTCAGGCGGTCGAGCGCGTCGTAGACGGGCTGGACGTGGCCGCCGTCGAGCAGCCGCTCGAGGCGCGTCGCCAGCTGGGCCTCCCAGAACCGGTCTTCCAGCCGGCCGCCCGAGTTGGCGAGCCCGAGCGCCGATGCCACCAGCTTCTCGGCATCGGCCGACAGATGACTCTTGCGTTCACGCGCCCGCGCGTGGCGATGCTCTTTCATGCTTTCCTTCGTGATCGAGCACGAAGTTTAGACGAAATCGCCTGCGGTACCGTTCGCGGAGGCTGGAGCAGGGGCAGGGGTGGCGTCGAGCCGGCTCCAGAGCGCCGGCTGCTTCGCCTCGCGCCCGATCGCCTCGAGCGTCGCGACATGCGCGGCGAGCTCGTCGCCGGTCGCCGCGACCACCCGGAGCCCGGCGGGCGGCCAGGGCGCGCCCGCGTCGAGGCCGGCCGCCTCGGCGCCGCCGCCGATCGCGATCTCGAGACTGTCCTGGCCGCGGGTCATCGCCAGGTAGACGTCGGCGAGCAGCTCGGCGTCGAGCAACGCGCCGTGCAGCTTGCGGTGCGCGTTCGAGACCGCGTAGCGCTCGCACAGCGCATCGAGCGAGTTGCGCTTGCCCGGATGCAGCTCGCGCGCCATCGCGAGCGTATCGACCACCCCCGGAACGAAGGACCGGAACCCCGGGCGCTGCAGCCGCCCGAGTTCCGCGTCGAGGAACCCGACGTCGAACGGCGCGTTGTGGATCAGGACCTCGGCATCGGCGAGGAAGCCGAGCACCCGGTCGGCGACATCGCCGAACTTCGGCTCGGACTGCAGGCGCTCGAGCGTCAGCCCGTGCACCGCGAGCGCGCCGGCGTCGATCTCGCGCTCGGGGTTCAGGTACAGATGCAGCGAGCGCCCGGTCAGCCGGCGGTTGACGATCTCGATGCAACCGATCTCGACGATCCGGTGGCCGTCCTCGGCCGACAGTCCGGTGGTCTCGGTATCGAGGACGACCTGGCGCAGGCTCATCGTCCCGCCTCCCCGGCGGCCGCGCCGTGCGAAGGCGTCTCCGCCGCGGCCGTGCCGATCAGGTGGCGCGGCCGGGTGAGCAGCGTGTAGACGGTCGGCAGCACGAACAGCGTGAGCAGCGTGCCGAAGGTCATTCCGCCGACGATCACCATGCCGATCTGCATCCGGCTCTCGGCGCCGGCGCCGGCGGCCAGCGCGAGCGGGACCGCGCCCAGCACCATCGCGCCGGTGGTCATCAGGATCGGGCGCAGCCGGAGGCTGGCCGCCTCGATCGTCGCCGGGATCAGCGCCTCGCCCCGGTCGCGCAGCTGGTTCGCGAACTCCACGATCAGGATCCCGTGCTTGGTGATCAGCCCGACCAGCGTGATCAGGCCGATCTGGCTGTAGACGTTCAACGTGCCGCCGGCCCACCCGAGCAGCGCCAGCGCGCCGGTCATCGACAGCGGCACCGTGAGGATGATGATCAGCGGATCGACGAAGCTCTCGAACTGCGCCGCCAGCACCAGGTAGATGAAGCACAGCGCCAGCGCGAACGTGACCAGCAGGGTCGACGACGACTGCTTGAACTCGCGCGTCTGGCCGTTGTAGTCGACCGCGTAGCCGGGCTTCAGGTGCTGGCGCGCCAGGTTCTCGAGCGTCTCGACCGCCTCGCCGAGCGACGCCCCCGGCGCCAGGTTCGCGGTGATCGTGACCGCGCGGCGCTGGCCGAAGTGGTTCAGCTCGCGCGCGGTGACACCCTCGCCCACGTGGACCAGCGCCGACAGCGGCACCATGGTTTCGTTGCGCCCGCGCACGAAGATCTTCGAGATGTCCTGCGGCGAGCTGCGGCTCGCCGCGGCGAACTGGACGATCACGTCGTACTGCTCGCCGTCGCGCTTGAAGCGCGTCACCTGGCGCCCGCCCAGCGCGGTCTCCAGCGCACGCGCGATCGCGTCGACCGCGACGCCGGCGTCGGCGGCGCGATCCCGGTCGATGCGAAGCTTGAGCTCCGGCTTGTTCAGCCGCAGGTCGGTGTCGACGCCCTGGAAGCGCGGATCGGCCAGCAGCTCGGCGATCATCGGCGCGAGCGTCTTCTGGATCTCCTCGTGCGAATCGGAGCTCAGCACGACGAAGTTCACCGGTCGCTCGCGCGGCGACTGGCCCAGCGAGGCGGGCGCCACCGCGAACGCCTGGACCCCGGGGATCGCCAGCAGCTTCGGCTGCAGGTCGGCCACGATCTGCGGCACCTTGCGCTCGCGCTCGTTCCAGTCGACCAGCCGGAAGAAGCCGATCCCCTGCGTCACGGTGGGGCTGCCCGTCACGACGAACACGCGGTCGGCCTCCGGGACCGACTGCGCCAGGCGCTCGATCTCCTGCGCGTAGCGGTACGTGTAGTCGATCGAGGCGCCGTCGGGCCCGCTGAACAGCGCCACGATCGTCGCGCGGTCCTCGACCGGCGAAAGCTCGCGCTTCATCGATCCGAACATCGCGACGCTGGCCCCGCCGACCGCGAGCCCGACCAGCACCACCAGCCAGCGCATCCGGAGGCTCGCCCGCAGCAGGCGCGTATAGCCGCGCGACAGCGCGCCGACGATCCGGTCGATCACGCGGACCAGGCGGCCGGGCTGCGGATCGTGGCGCAGCAGCCGCGAGCACAGCATCGGCGAGAGCGTCAGCGCGACGAAGCCCGAGACCAGCACCGCGCCGGCCAGCGTGAGCGCGAACTCGACGAACAGGCGCCCGGTACGCCCGGTGGTGAACGCGACCGGCGCGTAGACCGCCGCGAGGGTGAGGGTCATCGCGACGACCGCGAAGCCGACCTCCTTCACGCCGCGCAGTGCCGCCTGGATCGGCGCCATGCCCTCCTCGACGTGCCGATAGATATTCTCCAGCACGACGATCGAGTCGTCGACGACGAGGCCGATCGCGAGGACCAGGGCGAGCAGCGTGAGCGAATTGATCGAGAACCCGGCCACCAGCATCAGCGCGCAGGCCCCGACCAGGCACACCGGGATCGTGACCAGCGGGATGATGCTCGCCCGCACCGTGCCGAGGAACAGGAAGATCACCAGGGCGACCAGGACCACGGCCTCCGCGATGGTCTTGTACACCGACTGGATCGAGCGCTCGATGAACAGCGTGGTGTCGTTGGCGATGGCGACCGAGACGCCGGCCGGCAGCTCGTTCTGCAGGCGCGGCAGTTCCGCCTTCAGCGCCTGGGCGAGCGTGAGCGGGTTCGCGGTGGCCTGCTTGATCAGGCCCAGCGAGATCGCCGGCCGGCCGTTGAAGCGCACCACGCTGCGCTCGTCCAGCGGCGCGATCGCGACGCGCCCGACGTCCTGGATGCGCACCGGGTAGCCGTTGACGGTGCGCACGACGACGTCCTCGAACTCGCGCGTGCGCTGCAGGTCGCTCTGCGAGACCACCGTGAACTCGCGCTGGCTGCTCTCGATCCGGCCCGAGGGGAGCTCGACGTTCTGCCGCCGCAGCGCGTCCTCGACGTCGCCCGGCGTCAGGCTGAACCCGGCCAGGCGATCGGGATCGAGCCAGATCCGCATCGAGAACTTGCGCTCGCCGAACACCCGCACGTCGGCGGCGCCCGGCAGGGTCTGCAACCGCGGCTTGACCACCCGGTTCGCGATGTCGGACACCTCGAGCGGCGACAGCGCGTCGCTGGAGAACGCCAGCCAGATGATCGGGTTGGCGTCGGCCTC
>JBDHRX010000030.1:0-27858 GCA_039807785.1 Burkholderiaceae bacterium | reverse complement strand
CGCAGCAGCTCGAGGTTCATCTTCTCGCGCGTGAGCGCGTCGAGCGCGCCGAAGGGCTCGTCCATCAGCACCAGCTTCGGGTCGTGGACCAGCGCGCGCGCGATCGCGGCGCGCTGCTGCATGCCGCCGGAGAGCTCGTAGGGGTACTTGTCCTCGTAGCCCGCCAGGCCGACCAGGGCCAGCAGCTCGCGGCCGCGCCGGCGCGCCTCGGCCATCGGCAGGCCGAGCAGTTCGGCCGGCAGCAGGACGTTGTCGAGGATGCGCCGCCACTTCAGCAGCAGCGGCGCCTGGAACACCATGCCGATGTCGCGGGCGGGGTCGAAGGGGTGCGTGGCCGACCCGATCCGCACCTCGCCGCCGTCGTGCGGATGCAGGCCCGCCAGGATCTTCAGCAGCGTCGACTTGCCGCAGCCCGAGGGGCCGACCAGCGACACCAGCTCGCCCGGCATCACGTCGAAGCTGGCGTCGGAGATCGCCAGGTGCTCCTTGCGCCCGGCCCGGTAGGTCTTGGTGACGCCGGACAGGCGGATGAAGGGTTCGACGCTCATGCGACGCGCGCGTCCTTCGGGACCAGCAGGCGCTCCATGCCCAGCACCAGTCCGTAGAGGATCATCCCGAGCAGCGTGATCAGGATCACCGCCATGAACATCGCCGGCGTGTCGAGCGTGACCTGGACCTGCAGCATCAGGTAGCCCAGCCCCTTGTCGGAGCCGAGGAACTCGCCGACGATCGCGCCCGCGACGGCGAGGATCGCCGCGACCTTCATGCCCGCGAAGATGTAGGGCAGCGAGCCGGGCAGCTGCACCTTCGTGAACAGCTGCCAGCGCGTGCCGCGCAGCGAGCGCACCAGGTCGAGCAGGTCGGGCTCGATCTCGCGCAGGCCGCGCGCGGTCGTCAGCAGGATCGGGAACACCGCGATCGAGAACGCCATGATCGTGTTGGGAAACACCCCGTACTTGAACCAGACGATGATCAGCGGCCCCAGCGCCACCTTCGGGATCATGTTCAGCGTGACCAGCAGCGGCATGAACAGCGCCTCGAGCGTGCGCGACCAGGTGAAGGCCAGTGCCAGCAGCACACCGACGACCAGCGCGAGGAAGTAGCCGCCGAAGATCTCGGTCGCCGTGACCGAGACGTTGGTCCACCAGTCGTAGTTGGGCGACAGCAGCGCCTCGAACGTGGCGCCGGGCGAGGGCATCACGAACTTCGGCACGTCGCCGAGGCGCACGAACAGGTACCAGACCACCAGCAGCCCGAGGTGCGCGAGCACCGCCAGCGCATAGCGGCCGAGGGAGGTATTGAGGCGATCCATGGGCGTCGGCCGGCTCAGGCGAGCCAGCGGGAAAGGTTGGCGGCCACGAACGCGTCGTCCGAGAGGTCGGCGTGCTCGCGGCAGACGCGATCGATCTCGCCGGCCTGGCCCGGCGACAGCGCCTCGCCGGGATCGAGGCACCAGGTGCCGGCCAGCAGCCCCTGCCGGCGCAGCACCTCGTGGCATCCGGGGATGCAACCGGCGAAGCCGTTCGCGGCATCGAAGAACGCGCTGTTGCAGTCGGTGACGCGCGAGTCGAGCGCCAGCAGCGCGGCGTCGGCCCGGCCGGCGTCGACCGCGGCGTGGATCCGCTCGAGCAGCGCCACCGCGCTGCGGGTCCAGACGCTCCAGTGGCCGAGCAGCCCGCCGCGCACCCGCAGCGTGACCGTCTCGTCGCCGCGGCGCACCGCGAACGGCGCCAGCAGGTCGAGCACGATGTGGTCGTCGTTGCCGGTGTAGAGCGTCACCCTGTCCTCCGCGCGCGCCGCCGCCACGCCGCGCACCACGTCGAGCGTCCGGTAGCGGTCGAACGGCGCCATCTTGATCGCGACCACGTTGTCGATCGACGCGAAGCGGCGCCAGAACTCGGCCGGCAGCGCGATGCCGCCGACCGCCGTCTGCAGGTAGAAGCCTACCAGCGGGACGACGCGCGCGACCGCCGCGCAGTGCTCGACCAGCTGGTCGATCGACGCGCCCTTCATCGCGGCCAGCGACAGCAGGCCCGCGTGGTACCCGTGCGCCAGCGCCACCTCGGCCTCGCGGCAGGCCTGGGCGGTGCCGCCGGCCAGGCCGGCGATCATCGCCAGCGGCCGGTCGGTCGCCTCGCGCGCGGTGCGCGCGGCGAGCGCGAGCACCGGCTCGTAGAGCCCGACGTCGCGGATCGCGAACTGGGTCGAGTGCACGCCCACCGCGAGCCCGCCCGAGCCGGCGTCGACGTAGTAGCGGGTGAGCGCGCGCTGGCGCGCCGGATCGAGCTTGCGCGCGGCGTCGAGCGCGAGCGGATGCGCGGGGATGACGGTGCCGCGCCGGAGCAGCGCGAGCACTTCGGCAGGCAGGTCCGACCAGTGCAGGGGCATGACGGGGGAGCTGTTGTGTCGGGCGGGTGTTCCGCTATACTGCGCTTCGCATAGATGTAACCAGACGGTTAATTTACTGTAACGCAGCGGCCCCCCAGCGTCAACGACTGCGGCGCGTTGACCGGGCTTCGACCGGGCCATACCATCGTTCCACCGAGCCGCGCCCGATCCAGGAGACACCCATGCTTGCGCGAATGATCCTCACGGCCGCCGCGACGGCCGTCGCCTTGGCCTCGGCGCCCGTCCAGGCCCAGCAGCAGAAGCTCGACTTCATCCTCAACTGGGTGCCCGGCGGCGACCACGCGCCGTACTACTACGCCAAGCACCTCGGCTGGTACGCCAAGGAAGGCATCGAGCTCAACATCGAGCCCGGCAAGGGCTCGGCGCTGGCGACGCAGAAGGTCGGCGCGGGCGCCAACCCGATCGGGCTGGCCGACATGGCGGGCGTGCTGGTCGCGAAGGGCAAGGGCGCCGACACCGTCGCGGTCTACAACGTGTACGCGAACTCGCCCCAGGGCATGTATTGGCTGAAGAGCTCGGGCATCAAGGGCGTGAAGGACTTCGTCGGCAAGAAGATCGGCAATCCGGCGGCCGACGGCGCGCGGGTGATGTGGCCGGCGCTGGCCAAGGCGAACGGCATCGATCCCAAGTCGGTCACCTGGGTGAACATCGACGCCAACGCGAAGCTGGCCGCGCTCAAGGCGAAGTCGATCGACGTGACCACCTCGTTCTACAACATCCATCACGTGTTCCAGCGCGAGCTCGGCGACGACATGGGCTTCCTCGCCTGGCGCGACGCGGGCCTGAACCCCTACGGCAACTCGATCATCGTCAACGCGAAGTACCTCGAGGCCAACCGCGCGACGATCGAGAAGTTCGTCAAGGTGACCCAGCGCGCGTTCGCGGCCTGCGTCAAGACCCCCGAGCCCTGCGTCCAGGCGCTGGTCGACGCCAACGGCGCGCTGAAGTACGACAACGAGTTCACGAACTGGAAGCTCGTCGAGGTGCTGATGAGCGACAAGTTCTCCCGCGAGACCGCGCTCGGCATCCACGAGGACGGCCGGATGAAGGCCGACTACGACCTGGTGCGCGAGTACATCGGGTTCGACAAGCCGTTCGACGTCAAGGCCGTGTACACGAACGAGTTCCTCGACCGTTCGATCAAGATGACCCGGTAGGCCAAGTAGGCGGATCGGGCCGGCCCCCGGCTCAGCCGAGCTCGGGGCCGGCGACGAGCACCACGCGCCCGGCGTCGCCCGGGCAGGCGTCGAGCCCGCGCAGCATGCGCGTGAACGGCCGCTGGACCGCGAAGCCCTGCGCCTGCAGCCACGGCAGCAGGGGCGCGTCGTGGCGCTCGGCGAGATCCAGGTAGACCGGTCCCTCGACCGACGCCAGCGCGGCCGCGAGCAGCGCGCGGGCGATGCCGGCGTCGTCGGCGACCAGCGGGCCGATCTGCGCCGCCTCGCGTCCGTCGCGGCCCAGCACGAAGCCGGCCAGGCGCCCGTCGCGCTCGGCGACCTGCGCGGCATGCGGCAGCCGCGCCGCGAGCGCCCGCAGCAGCGCCTCGCGGTCGGCGCCGAAGGCGGGCCGGTCGAGCGCCGCGATCGCCGGCCAGTCGGCGTCGCGCAGCGGACGGACCTGTGCCGGCGTCGCGGCGGATGGCGAGGCCGGGGGCGGCGATGCCGCCGCCTCGCGGCGATGGCGGCGGAATTTCCAGCCGTCGACGAAGCCCAGCGGCAGGTAGACCGGCCGCCCGGCCGGCGTCGCGTCGAGGATCGCGGCGATGCCGCGCGCGGCGAGGGCGGCGAGCGCATGCGCGAGCAGCCGCGACGCATGGCCGCGGCCGCGGAACTCCGGCAGGACCAGCACCATGCTGACCCACGCGAACGCGTCGCCGTAGGGCAGCGCGACGACCGACGCGACCAGCCGTGCGCGTCCCTGCGCGTCCGCGGCGCGGATGCCCCAGGCGAGGCCGGGCGCGATCATCAGCCGCCAGTCGCGCTCGTTCTGGTTCCAGCCCGCCGATGCCGACAGGGCGACCGCATCGGGCAGGTCGGCGAGGCCGAGCGCGACGATCAGTGCCGGTGCCGGTGCCGGTGCCGGTGCCGGTGCCGGTGCCGGTGCCGCGGCGGGCGACGGCCCGGACGGGGCGCCGGTCCGCCGCGCGCGCCCGTCAGTACTTGCCGTCACGGGTGGAGAAGTGCGTGGGCTTGCCGAGGCTCGGCCGGCCGCGCTCGATCCAGTCGGCGGTCCAGTCGATCATGCGCTCGATCGGCACGCGCGGGCGGCCGAGGAGCCTTTGCGACTCGCGGGTGTCCTCGAGCCACGCGGTGCCGGCTTCCTGCCCGACGAGCACCGGCGCGCGCCCGAAGCGCCGCCCGAACTCCTCGGCGAGCCAGCGGATGCGCAGGTGCGCCGGTCCGGTGATGTTGATCGGTGCGGTCGGGGTGGTGCAGTGCGCGAGCAGGCGCAGCGACTGCTCGTTCGCGTCGCCCTGCCAGATCACGTCGGCGTGTCCCATCGTCAGGTCCAGCGGCGCGCCGTGGAACACCGCCGAGGCGACGTCGAACAGCACGCCGTAGCGCATGTCGATCGCGTACGAGAGCCGCACCAGCCGGCCGGGCGTGCCGTACCGGTGCGAGCCGTACTCGAACATCCGTTCGCGCCCGACGCAGGAGTTGGCATAGTCGCCGGACGGCGGGTTGGCCGGGATGCGCTCGTCGGCGCCCGGGCCATCCACCGGCACGAACGGATACACGCAGGCGGTGGAGAAGGCGACGATGCGCATCTGCCGGAACGTCTCGGCCACGCGCATCGGCACGCCGACGTTCATCATCCAGGTGAGGGCGGCGTTGTCGGCGGCGCCGAACTTGTGGCCCGCCATGAACACCAGGTTGCGCACGCCGGCGCCGACGTTGGGCAGGCGCGCGAGCGCCGCGCCGTCGAGCAGGTCGCAGGCGATGCACTCGATGCCGTGGCGCTCGAGCGCGCTCCGCAGCGTCGGGTCGGAGAAGCGCGCCACGCCGATCACGCGCCGGTCGGGGGCGGCGCGGCGGGCCATGCGGGCCAGCGTCGGCCCCATCTTGCCGCCCACCCCGAGCACCATGATGTCGCCGTCGATGCGCGCGAGGTCGGCCGCCAGCGCGGGCGTGGGTTCGCTCATGAAGTCTTCGAGCGCTTCGACGTCGTCGAAGCGCGCCGGCAGGACGGACATCGGCGGTCTCCGGTGCGGGGGGAGGTGGGGAGAGGAGCCGGGACGGACGGGCCGGGGAGCGGGGCGGCGCGGCGGGCCCGGCTCAGGCCGCGTCCCGCGGCGCGAGGCCCTCGAAGCGGTCGCGGCCCGCGGCCAGCGCCCGGATCTTGGCGTCGGCGACCGAGCGCTTGAGCATCCAGAAGCCGCAGTCGGGATGGATGTAGCGCACCCGTCCGGCGCCCAGCGTCCGCTCGGCGCGCTCGATCGCGCGCGCCACGTCGTCGGCGCTCTCGACGTCGGTGGCCTTGATGTCGACCACGCCGAGCCCGAAGCCGATGCGCGGGTCGAGCCCGGCCAGGGCCTTCAGCTCGTCGGGCGGGCGGTGCGCGCACTCGAGCACCACGTGGTCGGCATGCAGCGCGTTCAGGTAGCGGATCAGCCGCTCCCAGGTGCCCTTCTGGATCGACTGGCCGCCGTAGTTGCCGAAGCACAGGTGCACCGCCGGCGTGCCCGGCACGGCATCGAGCACGCGGTTGATCGCCGAGGCGGCCCATTCCCATTCGTCGGGATGCCCCGGCAGGTTCGCCTCGTCGATCTGCACCACGTCGGCGTCGAGGTGCGCGACCTGCGCGGCCAGCACGTCGGCGAGCGCGTGCGCGAGCGCCGGCGTGTCGCGGTAGTGCCGGTCGATCAGCGTCTTGGCCAGCATGTGCGGGCCGGTGACGGTGAACTTGAACGGCTTCGTCGCGAGCGCCTTGCCGCGCGCGCAGGCCAGCGGCAGGTCGAGGCTGCCGTGGCCCAGCGGGCCGACGACGGTGCCCGGCGGCCGCGCGCGGAACTTCATGCCGCTCTTCGAGCGGTAGGCGACCAGATCCTCGAACGAGAAGCGCTGCGTGACGCCGTCCATCGGCCGCACGAAGTACTCGATCATCCCGTTCGTCTCGGGATGGTTGATGTCGAAGCGCGAGAGCTCGCCGTCGCAGACCAGGTCGATGCCGGCCTGCTCCTGGATGCCGATCACCACGCGCGTGGCATCGGCGAGCGCCTGCTCGGAGGGGCTCGCGACGAGCCAGTCGGGAATCGGGTACGAGCCGACGACGGTGGTGCGGATTCTGGGCATCGGAGGGGCCGGCCGGGACGGCCGGTTGTTAACCATATGGTGAGAAGTTCATGGTATCCCGCCGCCCGCGGCGCTTCAAGCCGCCTTGACGATCGGCGCCGGGCGGACGTAGACTTATTAACCAACGAGTTACAACCTGGCGTCGCCCCGGCGCGACCGCAACGGAGCCAGCGATGAGCACCCGACGACTCGGCATCGTGATGCACGGCGTCACCGGCCGCATGGGCATGAACCAGCACCTGATCCGCTCGATCGTGGCGATCCGCGCCCAGGGCGGCGTGGCGCTGGCGAACGGCGACCGGGTGCTGCCCGACCCGATCCTCGTCGGGCGCGGCGCCGAGCGCATGGAGGCGCTGGCGAAGGTGCACGGCGGGTTGCGCTGGAGCACCGACCTGGACCGGGCGCTGGCGAATCCGGACGACACCGTGTTCTTCGATGCCGCCACCACGCAGATGCGCCCGACCCTGGTCGGCAAGGCGATCGCCGCGGGCAAGCACGTCTACTGCGAGAAGCCGTCGGCGACCAACCTCGCCGAGGCGATGGCGATCTACGAGGCGGCGCGCAACGCCGGCGTCAAGCACGGCGTGGTGCAGGACAAGCTGTGGCTGCCGGGCCTGCTCAAGCTGAAGATGCTGATCGACTCGGGCTACTTCGGCCGCATCCTCTCGGTGCGGGGCGAGTTCGGCTACTGGGTGTTCGAGGGCGACCTGCAGCCGGCGCAGCGGCCGTCCTGGAACTACCGCACCGAGGACGGCGGCGGCATCATCCTCGACATGCTGTGCCACTGGCGCTACGTGGTCGACAACCTGTTCGGCGAGGTGAAGAGCGTCTCGTGCCTGGGCGCGACGCACATCCCGCAGCGCTGGGACGAGCGCGGCCAGCCCTACGCGGCCACGGCCGACGACGCCGCCTACGCCACCTTCGTCACCGACCGCGGCGTCATCGCGCACTTCAACAGCTCGTGGTGCGTGCGCGTGCGCCGCGACGACCTGCTCACGCTCCAGGTCGACGGAACGCACGGCTCGGCGGTGGCGGGGCTGCGCGGCTGCCGGACGCAGCCGCGGGTGAACACGCCCAAGCCGGTCTGGAATCCCGACCTGCCGCAGCCGATCGATTTCTTCGACGGCTGGCAGGAGGTGCCCGACAGCGCCGTCTTCGACAACGCCTTCAAGGCGCAGTGGGAGCTGTTCATCCGGCACGTCGTCGAGGACGCGCCGTTCCGCTGGGACCTGCGCGAGGGCGCCAAGGGCGTGCAACTGGTCGAGGCGGGGCTGCAGTCGTGGCGCGAGCGGCGCTGGGTCGACCTCGGCGCGCTGCCGGCCTGACCGGGTCCGCACCATGCCGGCGCTGACCCTGCCCGCCGCCGACGGCACGCTCGCCCGGTTCGCGCTGTCGCAGCCGCGCGGTTTCGCGCAGCGCGCCGCCGGCCCGTTCAACCGCATCGCCTACTCGGCCGCGCACGTGGTTGCCGACCCGCTGTCGCCGCTCGACCCCTGGGTCGGCTGCGCGATCGACTGGGACGCGACGATCGCGTATCGCAAGCGGCTGTGGTCGCTGGGGCTGGGCGTGGCCGAGGCGATGGACACCGCGCAGCGCGGCATGGGCCTCGGCTGGCCCGCTTCGCTCGAGCTGATCCGGCGCTCGATCGACGCGGCGCGCGACCATCCGGGCGCGCTCGTCGCCTCGGGATGCGGCACCGACCAGCTCGCGCCCGACCCGTCGCTGACGATCGACGCGGTGATCGCCGCCTACGAGCAGCAGATGGCGGCGATCGAGGCGCTCGGCGGGCGCCTGATCCTGATGGCGAGCCGCGCGCTGGCCGCCTGCGCCAGGACGCCCGACGACTACGGCCGCGTCTACGACCGCTTGCTGTCGCAGGTGCGCGAGCCGGTGGTCATCCACTGGCTCGGCGACATGTTCGACCCGGCGCTGGCCGGCTACTGGGGCCACGCCGACCCGATGGCTGCGATGGACGTGGCGGTCGACATCCTGAACCGCAACGCCGCGCGCGTCGACGGCGTGAAGATCTCGCTGCTCGACAAGGACAAGGAGATCGCGATGCGGCGCCGGCTCGCGCCGGGCATCCGCATGTACACCGGCGACGACTTCAACTTTGCCGAGCTGATCGCGGGCGACGCGCAGGGACACTCGGACGCGCTGCTCGGGATCTTCGACGCGATCGCGCCGGCCGCGTCGGCGGCGCTCTCGGCGCTCGCCGCCGGCGAGGTCGCGCGCTTTCACGAGATCCTCGGGCCGACCGTGCCGCTGTCGCGCCACGTGTTCTGCGCGCCCACGCGCTTCTACAAGACCGGCGTGGTGTTCATGGCCTGGCTGAACGGCTACCAGGACCACTTCGTGATGGTCGGCGGCCAGCAATCGACGCGCAACATCCGGCACCTGGCCGAGCTGTTCCGGCTCGCCGACGCGGCCGGCCTGCTCGAAGACCCCGAGCGGGCCTGCGCACGCATGGCGCAGCTGCTGGCCACGCAGGGCATCGACGCCCGGGTGCATCGGTGAGCGCGACGGCGGGGCGAGGCGCGGCCACCGGCTCCGTCGCGGCTGCCGCCCCCGCAGTCGTCGCGCCGCCGCCGGCGCAGCGCCTGTCGCTGAACACCGCGACGGTGCGCGAGCAGTGGAACCTGCGCCAGATGATCGAGGGCTGCGCGCGGCACGGCATCCGCGGCATCTCGCCCTGGCGCGACAAGCTCGACGAGCTCGGCGCCGCCGAGGCGGCGCGACTGATCCGGCGGCACGACCTGAGCGTCACCGGCCTGTGCCGCGGGGGCATGTTCCCGGCGCCCGACGCCGCCGGGCGCCGCGCGGCGATCGAGGACAACCTGCGCGCGATCGACGATGCGGCGACGATCGGCGCCCGCTGCCTGGTGCTGGTGGTGGGCGGCCTGCCTGCCGGATCGAAGGACCTCGCCGGCGCGCGGCGGATGGTGCACGACGGCATCGCCGCGGCGCTCGAGCACGCCCGCGCCGCCGGCGTGCCGCTCGCGATCGAGCCGCTGCACCCGATGTACTGCGCCGACCGCGCCTGCGTGAACACGCTCGACCAAGCGCTCGACCTGTGCGATGCGCTCGACCCGGTGCCGCCGGGCGGGGCGCCTTCCGGCGCGATCGGGGTCGCGGTCGACGCCTACCACGTGTGGTGGGATCCGGAGCTGCCGCGCGCGCTGGCGCGGGCGCGCCCGCAGCGCCTGCTGGCCTACCACCTCTGCGACTGGCTGGTGCCCACTACCGACCTGCTGCTCGACCGCGGCATGATGGGCGACGGCGTGATCGACCTGCCGGGCCTGCGCGCCCTGGTCGAGGCGCACGGCTATCGCGGCTTCCACGAGGTCGAGATCCTCTCCACGCGCTGGTGGCAGCGCGACCCCGACGAGGTGCTGGCGACCGTCCGGGACCGGCACCTGCGCTGCAGCTGACCGCCGTCACCAGTGCCCCGATCGCCGGTGTCCCCGTCGCGCGAATCGGAACGCCCGCCGGCGCCGCGCTCGTTCCGGCTTGGGGTGAGCCGCTGCGTGGCATAGAATGGGGTTTCCAACCCGGATCGTCTCAGCGGATCGTCCCAGCATGGCTGATCGCCTGTCGAACCTCCTCGCCCGCTTCAGCGTCGAGGCCCGTGTCGACCGGACCGGCGCGCTGCACCAGGCCGCGTCCTTCGACACCGCCCACGACACCGGGCGCCTGCACCTGCTGCGCGCCGGCGTGGCGCAGGCGCTGCACCCGGGCTGGTCGCCGCTGAAGCTGGCGCGGCCGAGCCTGCTGTTCTACCCGCGGCCGTTCGCGCATCGCCTGCAGCCCGAGCCGGGGTCCGCGGTCAGCCTGATCAGCGCCGAGATCCGCTTCGACGGCGGCTCGGTCAGCCCGCTGGCCGCCGCCCTGCCGCCGCTGCTGGCGCTCCCGCTCGAGGCGCTCACCGACGCGCGCGCCACGCTCGACCAGCTGTCCGACGAGGCCGATGCCGCGCGCTGCGGCCGCCGCATCGCGCTCGACCGGCTGTGCGACCTGCTGCTGGTCCAGGTGCTGCGGCACGTCATCGATCGCGCGCTGGCCAGCAGCGGGATGCTCGCCGGCCTGGCCGATCCGCGCCTGTGCAAGGCGCTGATCGCCCTGCACGACCAGCCCGAGCGCGACTGGAAGCTCGAGGACCTGGCCGCGCGCGCCGGCATGTCGCGGGCGCGCTTCGCCGCGCGCTTCAAGCAGGTGGTCGGCATCGCGCCGGGCGAGTACCTGACGCGCTGGCGCATCAGCCTGGCGCAGTTGCTGCTGCAGCAGGGCCGTCCGGTGAAGGAGGTGGCGGGCGAGGTCGGCTACGCCAGCCCGGCGGCGCTCGGTCGCGTGTTCGCGACGCGCACCGGCGCCACGCCGAAGGCCTGGGCGCACACGCGCACCCAGGCCGTCGCGACCGAAGAGGCCTGACCGGGGCGGAGCCCGGTCCGCCGGCCGGCGTCCGTCCCCGTCATGTACGCCTTTTCCGCGCTCGACTGGGGCAGCCTCGCGGTCTGGCTGCTCGCCTGGCTCGGCTATTCGCTGTACGCGGAACGAATCGGCGCGCGCCGGCCGAACCTCATGGCCTCGGTGGCGAACTTCCGGCGCCTGTGGATGCGCCAGGCCTACCATCGCGATCCGCGGATCGCCGACGTCGCGCTGATCGGCAACCTGATGCAGAGCGCGACCTTCTTCTCGTCGACCACGCTGCTCGTGCTCGGCGGCTCGTTCGCGCTGCTCGGCACGATCGAGCGCGGCGGCGAGATGCTGGAGGTGGTGAAGACGCTGCCGTTCGCCACGCAGGTCTCGCAGGAGCTGCTCGAGGCCAAGATGGTGCTGTTCACGCTGCTGTTCGTCTATGCGTTCATGCGCTTCACCTGGTCGCTGCGCCAGTTCAACCTGGTGAACATCATGGTCGGCGCGTTCCCCGCGCAGCGCGACCAGCTCGTGCCGGACGACCGGCTGGTCGAGACCGCGGGGCAGTTGAACGAGCTGGCGGGGCTGAACTTCACGCAGGGGCTGCGCGCCTACTACTACGCGGTGCCGATGCTGCTGTGGCTGGTCAACGCGTGGCTGCTGCTGGCGGGCTCGGTGGTGATCACCGGCGTGCTGTACCACATGGAGTTCCGCTCGGCGACGGTACGCGCGCTCGGAGGCACGCACGGGCCCGGGTAGAATCGCCCGCGTGAACACGCCCGCCAACGACACCTTCCTGCGCGCCCTGCGCCGCGAGCCGACCGAGCACACGCCGGTCTGGCTGATGCGCCAGGCCGGCCGCTACCTGCCCGAGTACAACGCCACGCGCCGTCGCGCCGGCAGCTTCCTGGCGCTGTGCAAGACGCCGGAGCTGGCCTGTGAGGTCACGCTGCAGCCGCTCGCGCGCTTCCCGCTCGACGCGGCGATCCTGTTCTCCGACATCCTCACGGTGCCGGACGCGATGGGGCTGGGACTGTACTTCGCCGAGGGCGAGGGCCCGAAGTTCGAGCGTCCGGTGCGCGACGAGGCGGCGGTGCGCAGGCTCGCGGTGCCCGACCCCGCGGACGAACTGCGCTACGTGACCGACGCGGTGCGCACCATCCGCGGCGCGCTGGCCGGCCGCGTGCCGCTGATCGGCTTTTCCGGCAGCCCCTGGACGCTCGCCTGTTACATGGTCGAGGGCGGCGGCAGCACCGATTTCCGCCAGGTCAAGACGATGCTCTACGGTCGCCCGGACCTGATGACGCGGATCCTCGAGGTCAACGCCGACGCGGTCGCGGCCTACCTCGGCGCGCAGGTCGAGGCCGGCGCGCAGGCGCTGATGCTCTTCGATTCGTGGGGCGGCGCGCTGTCCGACGCCGCCTATCGCCGCTTCTCGCTCGCGCCGATGCGGCGCGTGATCGACGCGCTGCGGCGCGCGCACGACGTGCCGGTCATCGTCTTCACGAAGGGCGGCGGGCTGTGGCTCGAGGAGATCGCGGACATCGGCTGCGACGCGGTGGGGGTCGACTGGACCGTCAACCTGGGCCGCGCCCGCGCGCGGGTCGGCGCGCGCTGCGCGATCCAGGGCAACCTCGATCCGATGGCGCTGATGGCCGAGCCGGCCCGGGTCCGCGAGGAAGCGATCCGGGTGCTCGACGATTTCGGCGCCCCCGGGGCGGGCGCCGGCCACGTGTTCAATCTCGGGCACGGCATCTCGCAGTTCACGCCGCCCGAGCATGTCGCCGCGCTGGTCGAGACGGTCCACGACTACAGCCGGCGGCTGCGGCGTCCCGACGCGAGCGCGTCCTCACTTTAGGCGGGGCGAAGCAGGGGCGCGGCTTGCGGAGCCGCGAAAAATATGGTTCGCGAAGCAGGCGACCGCTGACTTATGCACAGTCCGTGCGCACCGGACGGGCACGCCGCCGGGCACGCGCCCGGTTCCGGGACCGCATCGCAAGCCATTGATTTATTTGAGCTTGAGGTTGACCAAAAATCGGGCAACCCACTCGGGCCCGTGATGCGGCGGGCACTTGCGGCCGATCCGGGCGGCTTGCCCACAGTTTTATCCACAGCTTTTGTGAACGACTCCCAAAAGCCCTTTGGGTGTCGGGTTTTAAGGTTTGAAGTTAAACCAAAATCTCATGAAGGGCGGTGCGACGGGCTGGTGCCGCACCGCTAGAATCGACGGCCCAGACCGCCGCGCCGCCCGTGCCCGACCCCCTGCCTGACCGCTTTGTCCGCGTCGCGCTCGACGTGCCGATGGCCCATCTCGGCACGCCGCTGTTCGACTATTCGATTCCGCCCGCGCAGGCCGGCGCGGTCGGGCCGGGAGACTGGGTGGTGGTGCCCTGGGGGCGCGGCCGGCGCATCGGGATCGTGGCCGAGCTCGCCGCGCACAGCGCGATCGACGTCGCGCGGGTGAAGCCGCTGCTCGCGCGGCTCGACGATGCCCCGGCGCTTCCCGGCGCCTGGCTCGAGCTGGCGCGGTTCTGCGCCGGCTACTATCACCGCGGGCTCGGCGAGGTGCTCATGCCCGCGATCCCGAAGCTGCTGCGCACGCCGCCCGCGCCGCGCGCGCGCGGGTCCGTCTTCGGCCGCGCGCGCGCGCGCTTCGTGCCGCCGGCCTCGGCCGCGCCCGCCTCGGCGCCGCCCGCGCTCGACCCGGCGCAGCGCGCGGCCCTCGATGCGCTGCGGGCGGCCGACGGCTTCGTGACATTCCTGCTGCACGGTGTCACCGGCAGCGGCAAGACCGAGGTCTACCTGCACTGGCTCGAGACCGTCCTGGCGCGCGACCCGCGCAGCCAGGTGCTGCTGCTCGTGCCCGAGATCGCGCTCACGCCGCAGCTGGCGGCGCAGGTCGCGGCGCGCTTTCCGGCGCACAGCGTCGCGGTGCTGCACAGCGACCTCGCCGACGGCGACCGCGCCGCCCACTGGCTCGCCGCCGTCGAAGGGCGCGCCCGGGTGGTGATCGGCACGCGGCTCGCGGTGCTCGCGCCGTTGCCGGCGCTGGCGGCGATCGTCGTGGACGAGGAGCACGACGCGTCCTACAAGCAGCAGGAGGGCGTGCGCTATTCGGCGCGCGACCTGGCGATCGTCGCCGCGGCGCAGCGCCGGGTGCCGGTGCTGCTCGGTTCGGCCACGCCCTCGCTCGAGAGCTGGCATGCCGCGCGGCGCGGACGCTACCGGCTGCTGGCGCTGCCCGAGCGGGTCGGCGGCGCCTGCCTGCCGTCGCTCGAGCGCATCGACCTGCGCGGCCACGCGCTGCGCCACCAGCTCGCCGCCGGATCGATCGAGGCGATCGGCGCGGCGCTCGACGCGGGCGGCCAGGCGCTGGTGTTCATCAACCGGCGCGGCTACGCTCCGGTGCTCGCCTGCGAGGCCTGCGGCTGGCTCAGCCGCTGCGCCGACTGCGCGGCCTACCGGGTCCTGCATCGCGTGGGCGCCGGACGTCCGGCCCGCTATCGCCTGGTCTGCCACCATTGCAGCGCCGAGCAGCCGGTGCCGCGGCGCTGCCCCGACTGCGGCAACGTCGACCTGGCGGCGCTCGGGCGCGGGACCCAGCGGCTCGAGGAGGGGCTCGCCGAGCTGTTCCCCGGGCGCCGCATCGCGCGGCTCGACCGCGACGTCGCACGCACGCGGGGCGCGGCGCAGAAGGTGATCGACGCGGCGCATGCCGGCGACGTCGACATCCTGGTCGGCACGCAGATGCTCGCCAAGGGGCACGACTTCCGGCGCCTGGCGCTGGTGGTCGCGATCGATTGCGACGGCGGCCTGTTCTCGTCGGATTTCCGCGCGCCGGAGCGGATGTTCGCGACGCTGATGCAGGTCGCGGGCCGCGCGGGGCGCGATCCCGGGGGGCGCGACGCGGCGACGTCGCGCGGCCGGGTGATCGTGCAGACGCGCTTCCCCGACCATCCGCTGTTCGGCGACCTGGCACGGCACGACTATGCGGGTTTCGCCGACGCGCAGCTCGCCGAGCGGCGCGAGGTGGGCCTGCCGCCGTTCCGCTTCCAGGCGCTGCTGCGCGCGGAAGCGGCGACCCAGCCGGACGCGCTGGCCTTCCTCGGCGAAGCGCGCCGGCTCGGCGAGGCGCTCCCGTCCGGCGCCGCTCCCCGCGGGCTCATGCGCGCGTCGGCCGACACGCTGCCCGAGGGGGCGGTATCGCTGCTCGATCCGGTGCCGATGGCGATGAGCCGGCTCGCCGGCCGCGAGCGCGCGCAACTGCTGGTCGAGGCGGGCGCGCGGCGCCCGCTGCACGCGTTCCTGGACGCATGGCTGCCGGCGCTGCGCTCGCTGCGCTCGCTGCGCTCGCCGGTGCGCTGGCAGCTGGACGTCGATCCGATCGAGATCTGAGCGTCTGAGCGGCGCCGGGCATCCGGCCGGCATGGCGGCGCGATCGTAGCGCGAGCCGGCCCTAGCCGGCGGGCGGGTGCACCGGCGCGCGGCCCGCGGTACGCGGATCTCGCGGCAGGGATCGGGAACGCCTCATCGCGCGGAGCGGCTGCGCGCCTTGGCGCCTCCATCGCCGCGCCGCGCGCGCGCGCCGGCCTGCGGGCGGCCGCAGTCGCCGCAGCGGCCATAGAGGGTGATGTCGTGCCCCTCCACGGTGAACCCGCGCGGCGCGAGCCGGCTCAGGTCGCCCGGACAGCGCTCGATGTCGAAGACGCGGTGACAGTTCGTGCACTGGAAGTGGTGGTGGTGCGAATGCCCCGACAGCTCGTAGCGGGGGCTGTCGCCGGGCAGCGTCACCGCCAGGATCTCGCCCTGCTCGACCAGGGTGCGCAGGTTGCGATAGACCGTCGCGATCCCCAGCGCGGGGACCTCGGTGCGCGCTGCCTCGAGGACTTCCTGCGGAGACAGGGGGCGCCTGGCGGCCGAGATGGCCGCGCGGATCGCGGTGCGCTGGCGGGTCGAGCGTTCCATGGCGTGAAGCGGTTCCGTGTCGAGGGCGGGGCATCGCCATTCTATTGATAGACGGGCCCGGTTCGGGAATCTTCCGGCGTAATTGGTAATGAGAGTGCATTCTCATGTATATTCGCGCCGTCCGGATGCGGACGTCCCTGATCGCAACCAGCCGGGAGACCCGAACCCATGAAGCACTACCCTGGACGGGCGGCCGCCGCCGCCCTCGCGCTGGCCGTCGCCGCCGGCCTTGCCGCCTGCGGCGGAGGCGGGGGCGACAGCGCTGCCCACGAGCCGGCGCACCTCGATTCCGCCGGCCGGCTGGCCTTGCTCGAGGACGGATCCGCGTCGGTACGCATCTACGACCTCGACGCCCGGGCCGTCGCCGCGACGATCGTCGTGGCGAACCCGCCCTCCGCCGTCGCCGCGAGCCCCGGCCACCGCTACGCGCTGGCGATCCAGCGCGACCAGGACCTGGTGCAGTTCGTCGACGGGGGGCTCTGGCAGGAGGACCACGTTGACCATCTGCACGACTACAAGGCGCCTCCCGCGCGTTTGGCGTTCCAGCTGACCGGGACGGCGCCGACCCACTACGAGGTCGATGGCGGCCAGGCCGCGCTGTTCATGGACGGCCGCGACGCGACCGCCGCGCACGCGGTCGTCGCGCTGCTTTCCGACGCCGGCATCGGCGCCGGGCGCGCCGACGCGACGCTGGCGCTGGCCGCGCCGATGCACGGGACCGCCGAGCCCCGGGGGGACTACCTGCTCGCCACCTACCGGCCCCCCGGCGCGGCGAGCACGCTGCCGACGCAGGTCGAGCTCTACCGGCGCGACGGCGCCGCCTACGCGTTCGTGCGGCGCTTCGACGAGGCCTGCCCCGGCCTGCATGGCAGCTTCTCGAACCGGGACCACACGGCGTTCGGCTGCGAGGACGGGGTGCTGGTCGTGACCCGCAGCGGCGACGACTTCGCCGCGCGCAAGCTGCCGAATCCCGTCGACCTCGACGCCGGCGTGCGCATCGGCACGGTCGCCGGCCATCCGGCGCTTCCGGCGCTGGTCGGCATCGCATCGCCGGGGCACCTGTTCGCCATCGATCCGGTCGCCGGAACGCTGGCGCGGATCGCCTGGGCCGACGGCCGGACGCGCCGCGCGCACGCCTTCGACGCGCACGGAGAGCGCTTCCTGGTGCTCGACGACCTTGGCACGCTGCACCTGATCGACCCGGAGAGCTGGACCGTCGTCGCTTCGCTGCCGGCGATCGAGGCAATGCCCGCCGCCGCTCCGTTCCCGTCGATCGCCGTGAGCCGCGCCGGCGAACGCGCCTACGTCACCGATCCGTCGGGCCGCCGCGTGATCGTCGTCGATCTCGAGGCCGCCGCGATCGTCGACCGGCTCGCGCTCGACTTCGCGCCGACCGGCGCCGCATGGCTGGGCATCGAGGCGCACGACCATGCTCACTGACCGGCGTGCACACTGCCTGCTGGCCGGCGCGGTCGCCGTCTTCGTGCCGGTGCCGGCCGCGGCGCAGGCCGCGCCGGCCTTCGCGGCCGGCGCGCCGATCGAACTCGGCCTGATCCTCGACGGCGCGGTGGCTTCGGACGCACTCGCGCTCGGCGCGCGCGAACGCGGGCTGGCGCCGGGGCACAACGAGCTCACGCTGGGCGGCCGGATCGACGACCGCTTCGCCGGCCGCCTGACCGCGGTGATGCACCGCCACGAAGGCGAGACCGAGCTGGAGCTCGAGGAAGCCTACATCGAGACGACCGCGCTGCCGGCCGGGCTGCAACTGCGCGGCGGCCGCTTCCTCGCCGCGGTGGGCTACCTCAACGAGCTGCACCTGCATTCGGACGACTTCGTCGAGCGGCCGCTGCTGCATCGCGCCTTCCTCGGCGGGCACTGGTTCGACGACGGCGTCCGGCTGAGCTGGGTCGCGCCCACGCGCCTGTACTGGCGCACCACGCTGGAGGCGTTCACCGGCGCCAGCCTGCTGCCCGATGCGCCGCGCCGCGGCATCGCCGGCGCCTGGACGCTGGGCACCCAGGTCGGCGGCGATGTCGGCATCGAGCACAGCTGGCAGGCCGGCCTGAGCTACCTGCGCAACCGGCTCGATACCGCGAGCCTGGCCGATGGACATGGGCACGGACATGCCGGCGACCCCGACGATCACGACGCCGACGGGCACGACCATGCGCACGGCAGCCGCTATGCGGGACGGCACATGCTGGTCGCGAACGCGGTCTGGAAGTGGGCGCCCGACGGCAACAACCGGGCGCGGCAACTCCGGGTCTCGGCCGAGTACGCCCGGGTCCAGGGACTGAACGCCTTCGCGGGCGACCGTGACCTCCACGAAGCGTGGTACCTGTCGATGGTCTACCGGTTTGCCCCGCAATGGGAGGCCGGCGTGCGTCTGGACGAGCTGCGCGTGCGCGAGCCGCACGGCAACCACTTCCATTCAGGCCACCTCCAGGAGGCGAGCGTGTCGCTCGCCTGGAAGCCGACGCACTTCTCGACGCTGCGGCTGCAATGGACTTCGCAACGCGACCGGGGCGGCTTCGATGGCGCCGGCGACGCGCTGTTCCTCCAGTACGTGATGAGCCTGGGAGCGCATGGTGCACACCCCTTCTGAACGGGCGCGACGCGCCCTGCTCGCCGCCGCGCTCTGGCTCGGCGCCGCCGCGCATGTCGCGGCGATGGAGATCTTCGCCTGCGAACCGGAGTGGGCCGCGCTGGCGAAGACGCTGGCGCCCGATGCGCAGGTGACCAGCGCCACGCACGCACGCCAGGATCCGCACTATATCGAGGCACGCCCGGCGCTGATCGGCAGCCTGCGGCGCGCCCGGCTGGCGGTGTGCACAGGGGCTTCACTGGAGATCGGCTGGCTGCCGATGCTGCAGCAGCGCTCCGGCAACGCCGCCGTGCAGGACGGGCGCGACGGCATGTTCTACGCGTTCCGCAGTGTGTCGCTGATCGATGCCCGCGCCTACGTCGACCGCAGCATGGGCGACGTCCACGCCGAAGGCAATCCGCACTTCCATCTCGACCCGGAGCGCCTGGCGCAGGCGGCGCGGGCGCTGGCCGAGCATCTGGCGCGCATCGATCCGGCGCAGGCCGAGGCCTACCGCGCCCGCCACCGGGCCTGGGCCGACGACTGGGCGCGTCGCGTGGCCGGCTGGAAGGCGAAGGCCGCGCCGCTGGCGGGGCGCGCCGTGGTCGCACAGCACACGGGCTTCGCCTACCTCTGGCGCTGGCTCGGGATCGAGCAGGTCGCCGACCTGGAGCCGAAGCCCGGGCTGCCGCCGACGCCGGCGCACCTGCGGCGGGTGTTGCAGCAGGTCCAGGACCGGCCGCCGATGGCGGTGGTCCAGGCGCCGTACCAGGACCCCCAGGCCGGCCGCTGGCTCGTCGACCGCATCGACGCGCCGCTGCTGGTGCTGCCCGCCACCGTGACCGACACCGGCCCGTCGAGCAGCCTCGCCGGGCTGTACGACGCGCTGATCGACGCGCTGCTGCGGGCGGCCGAGCGCGAGCCGCGCCGGTGAGCGAGCTCGCCGTGCTGGCCGCGCCGATGGCCGTCGGCGTGCTGGTGCTGCTGACCCACGTGCCGCTGGGCCGGCAGGTGCTGCGCCGGGGCATCGTGTTCATCGACCTGGCGATCGCCCAGGCGGCAGCGCTGGGCGCGCTCGTCGCGGGCTCGCTGGCCGACTCGGCCGCGCTGTCCGAGACCGTCTCCGGCGGCTTCTCCGGCGTGGCGGGCGGCGTCGCGGCGCTGGCCGGCGCGGCGCTGGTGGCCTGGCTCGGGCGCCGCTGGCCGGCGCGCCGCGAGGCGCTGATCGGGCTGGTCTACGTCGCGGCGGCGGTGTCGGCGCTGCTGTGGGTGAGCGTCGATCCGCACGGCGCGCAGAAGCTGTCGTCGATGCTCTCGGGCGACGTGCTCTGGGTCACCTGGGCGCAGATGCTGCCGCTGGCCGTCGCGACCCTGCCGTTCCTGCTGCTCGATGCCTGGCGGCCCGGACTGTGGGCGCGCGACGCGGCGTTCTACGCCTGCTTCGCGGTCCTGGTGAGCCTGTCGGTGCCGCTGCTCGGCCTGTACCTCGTGTTCGCCACCCTGATCGTTCCGGCCCTGGCGCTGCCGGGCGATCCGGCGCCGCGCACCCGCCGGGGCGCGGTCGCGCTCGGCGCGCTGGCCTACGGCGCGGGCCTGCTGGTCTCGCTGTGGCAGGACCTTCCGAGCGGGCCTTGCGTGGTCCTGGCGTTGATGCTCGCGGGCATCGCGATCGCCGCCTGGCGCGCCGTCTCGCGCCCGGCGGCGCCCACCCCCGGAGGACCCACCCCCGGAGGATCCGGCTCCGGCTAGCCCGGGCCCAGCCGCGCGCGCAGCCGGCGCACTTCCTCGATCAGGTCGGCCACCAGCGCGGCGAGCTCCTCGTTGGCGTCGAAGTCGCGCTCGAGCGCGGCCATGCGCCGCGCGCGCACGAGCTGCGCGCTGGCGAAGCGCCATTCGGCGCGCGCGCCGGACGCGCATTCGAGCAGGCCGGCCTCGACCCGCAGCGTGACCCATTGCGGATCGACCGCGCAGGCCCGGGCGAATTCCTCCAGCGTGAGCAGCGTCTCGTCGATCACCTCGACACGGATCTGCGCGGTGGTCATCGCTTGCGGTCTCCCGGGTTCAAAGCTGGCGACGCGGATCGAAGGCCAGTTCCCGGGCCATCGTCTCGTACAGCCGGCGCGCCTGGTCGGTGTCCGCCGCGGGCAGCACGACCTCGAGCTGCAGGTAGAGGGCGCCGGGCGGATCGCCGGGAATGCCGCGCCCCTTCAGGCGCAGCTTGCGGCCGGTCTGCGAGCCCGCCGGCACGCCGACCTGCACCCGCCCCGACGGCGTCGGCGCCTCGATGGTTGCGCCGAGCGCGGCCTCCCAGGGCGTCACGGGCAGTGTCGTGTAGACGTCTCGACCCTCGACGCGGTAGCGCGGGTCGGGCCGGAACTGGATCTCGAGGTAGAGGTCGCCGGCGGGACCGCCGCCGAAGCCCGCTCCGCCCTGGCCCGCCAGCCGGATCTGCTGGCCTTCGGCGAGCCCCTTCGGGATGCGCACCTCGAGCACGCGCTGCTCGGGCACCACGTGCCCGGCCTCGTCGAGCCGCGCGCCGCGCAGCGTGATCGCCCGCACCGCGCCTGCGTAGACGTCGGCGAGGTCGACCAGGATGCGCGCATGATGATCGCCGCCGCGCATGCGGTGCCTGCCGGCCGCACTCGCCGCGCCCGCCGCGCCGCCGCGGCCGGCCCGTCCGAACAGGCTCGAGAAGAAGTCGCTGAACGCCTCGTCCTGCGCCGCCGCGCCGCCGCCGTCGGCGAACTCGTAGCCCGCGCCCCAGTCGGGCGGCGGCTGGAACGCCTGCCCCGCGCCGTAGCGGTTGCCGATCTCGTCGTAGGCGCCGCGCTTGGCCGGGTCGGACAGCACCGCGTAGGCCTCGTTGACCTCGCGCATCCGCGCCTCGGCATCGGCCTCCTTGCTGACGTCGGGGTGGTACTTGCGCGCCAGCCTGCGATAGGCCTTCTTGATCTCGTCGGCCGGCGCGTCGCGGGCGACGCCCAGGCTCTGGTAGTAGTCGCGGAACTCCATGCGCCTCGCCGGCCCGGGTTCAGCCGCCCATCACCAGCTGGGTCTGGGTGACCACCGCGCACAGCCGGCCCGATTCCTGCCGCACCAGCGTCTGCCAGACCATCGTCGTGCGCCCGCGGTGGAACGCGGTGGCCTCGCCGATGACCACGCTGCCCACGGTCGCGCCGGCAATGAACTTGGTGCTCGAATCGGTGGTCACGGTGCGCCCGTTCGGCGGCAGGTTCAGCATCGTGCCGATGCCGCCGAGCGAGTCGGCGAAGGCCATGACGGCGCCGCCGTGGAGGACGCCGCCGTCGGTGCACAGGTCGGGCCGGACCGTCATGCGCGCGACCACGCGATCGGGCGCGGCCTCGGTGACCTCGACGCCCATCAGCCCCGGGAACAGCGGCACCAGCCGCGCGTGGATCATTGCGAGATCGATCATGGCGGGAAGGCTATGACAGCGCGGGGCCGAGGTCAATTCCGGGCTGCGGCGCGGCCGCGGATCCGGGTCGTTAGCATGTTGCTAGAATCCGGCTCCGCTCCCGCAGTCCGCCGATGTCCGCCCAGCTCAATCCCGCGCAGCGCGAAGCGATTCGCTATCTCGATGGTCCCTGCCTCGTCATCGCCGGCGCCGGAAGCGGCAAGACCCGCGTCATCACGCAGAAGATCGTCCACCTGATCTCGGCCGGCTTCAGCCCGCAGGCGATCGGTGCGATCACCTTCACCAACAAGGCCGCGCAGGAGATGGCCGAGCGGCTCGGCAAGATGGTGAAGCTGCCCGAGGGGCAGCGGCCGCTGGTGAGCACCTTCCATGCGCTCGGCGTGCAGATGCTGCGGCGCGACGGCCCGTCGCTGGGCCTGAAGCGCAATTTCTCGATCCTCGACGCCGACGACGCGGCCAACATCCTGCAGCAGGCGCTGGGCACGACCGACCGCAAGGTCGCGCGGGCCGCGCAGCACCGCATCTCGTTGTGGAAGAACGCCCTGGTCGATCCCGAGCGCGCTGCCGCCGAGGCCCGGGACGCGCTCGAGCACGGCGTGGCGCGCGCGTACCGCGACTACGCGGCGACGCTGGCCGCGTACCAGTCGGTGGACTTCGACGACCTGATCGGGCTGCCGGTGCGGATGCTGCGCGAGCAGCCCGGCGTCGCCCAGGCGTGGCGCGAGAAGCTGCGCTACCTGCTGGTGGACGAGTACCAGGACACGAACGCCTGCCAGTACGAGCTGCTGAAGCTCCTGGCGGGTCCGCGCGCCGCGTTCACCGCGGTGGGCGACGACGACCAGTCGATCTACGGCTGGCGCGGCGCCACGCTCGAGAACCTGAGCCGGCTGTCGGCCGACTATCCCGGTCTGAAGGTGGTCAAGCTCGAGCAGAACTATCGCTCGAGCGTCAGCATCCTGACCGCCGCGAACCGGCTGATCGCGCACAACCCCAAGCTGCACGAGAAGAAGCTGTGGTCCGAGCATGGCCTCGGCGATCCGGTCCAGGTAGTGCCCTGCGAGCACGACGAGGCCGAAGCCGAGTCGGTCGTGATGCGCCTGCAGGCGCATCGCTTCGAGCGCCGCGCCCGGCTCTCCGACTACGCGATCCTGTACCGGGGCAACCACCAGGCGCGCGCGTTCGAGCAGGCGCTGCGCAAGGAGAAGATCCCCTACCTGCTGTCGGGCGGGCAGTCGTTCTTCGAGCGGACCGAGATCCGCGACCTGATGGCCTACCTGCGGCTGCTCGCCAACGACGACGACGATCCGGCCTTCATCCGGGCGATCACCACGCCGAAGCGCGGCGTGGGCACCAGCACGCTGCAGGCGCTGGGCAGCTACGCCGGCGAGCGCCACGTGTCCATGTTCGCGGCGCTGTTCGAGTCCGGCGCCGAGCAGCGCATCGCGCCGCGCCAGCTCGAGCCGCTGCGCGAGTTCGGCGGGTTCGTCAACCGGATCGGCTGGCGGGCCGCCCGGGAGCCGGCCGCGCAGGTGCTCGACGACCTGCTGAATGCCATCGACTACCGGTCGCACCTGTTCGCGGTCGCCGACGACAAGGTGGCCGCCGCCCGCTGGCAGAACGTCTCCGACTTCATCGACTGGCTCAAGAAGCGTGCCGAGGACGACGGCGCCACGCTGGTGCAGCTCGCGCAGACCGTGTCGCTGCTCTCGCAGCTCGACCGGAAGGACAGCGAGGCGGACGCGGTGCGGCTGACCACGATCCACGCCTCGAAGGGCCTGGAGTTCCCGCACGTGTTCGTGGTCGGCTGCGAGGAAGGCCTGCTGCCGCACCGGGGCGGCCCGGCGGCGGGCGAGGCGGCCGGCGGGGAGGGCGATCCGGAGAGTGATCGGGAGAAGGATCGGCAGAGCGGCCCGAAGCGCGGCGAGCCGGCGCCCGCGCCGCCCCGGCACCGGGCACCGGAGGCCGGGACGGGGACGGGGACGGCGGAGGCCGCCCGCATCGAGGAGGAGCGGCGGTTGATGTACGTGGCGGTGACGCGCGCGCAGCGCAGCCTCACGCTGACCTGGTGCCGGGAGCGCAAGCGCGGCCGCGAGCGCTACGCGCAGATCCCGTCGCGCTTCCTCGCGGAGATGCAGCTCGATGCGCGGCCCGGCGGCGGCGCGACCGTGACCGCCGACGCGGCGAAGGCGAAGCTGGCCGGCCTGCGCGAGCTGCTGGCGGTGGGAGGCGGATCGAGGGGGCGCTGAGCCGCCCCCGCTGTGGCCTTGCACGAAGTCGGTCTATTCTTCGGCTGGAACGCATATCCTTCGTACTGCACAGGGAGACCGAGCCAGGATGGGACTGTTCCGACGCAGCGGGCCGGTGGTTTTCGAGCGCCATGCCTACGGCAGGCGCAGGTCGTGGCGCGTGCCGCGCTGGCTGCTGTTGCTGCTCGCGGGCATCGCCCTGGGCGCGGGCGGCCTGTTCTACGTGCAGCAGGAGTACCTGCCGCCGCGCCTCACGCCGGCGGAGTCGCAACAGCTGCAGTCGCGCCTCGACGAGGTCTCGCGCGAGCGGGGCGAGCTCAAGGCGTCGCTCGATCGGGTCACCGCCGAGGCCGCCGCCGCCCGCGCCGAAGGCGGGCGGCTCGGCACCGAGCTCGGCGAGGCGCGCCGCTCGGTGGAGCAACTGCAGCGCGACATCGCCCTGTTCGACGCGGTCCTGCCGCCCGACCCGCGGGGCGGGGCGATCGCGGTGCGCGGGGCCCGGTTCGCCAACGAGGGCGGGCGGCTCGCCTACCACGTGCTGCTCACCCGCGAGCGCCGCGACGGCCGGCCGTTCAAGGGCGTGGTCGAGCTCGTGGTCGCCGGCGAGCGCGGCGAGACGATCACGCTCGATCCGGTCGAGCTCTCGCTGGCGGGTTACCGGCACCTGCAGGGAAGCCTGCCGCTGCCGTCGGGCTTCGCCGGCCGCCAGGTCACGATCCGCGTGCTCGACCGGCCCGGCGGCACGCTTCAGGGCATGCGCGTCATCAACGTGCGTTGAGCACCCGGATCGGCGCGCCGGCGAGCCAGGCCGCGAGCGCGTCGACGATCCCCTGGTAGAAGGTCGCGAACACCTGCGCGTTCACGTAGCCCAGGTGCGGCAGCAGGGTCAGGTTCGGCGCCGCCAGCAGCGGATGCCCGGCCGGAACCGGCTCGATGTCGAACACGTCGAGCGCCGCTGCGCCGGGCCGCCCGGCGGCGAGCGCGGCGGCGAGCGTCGCCTGGTCCATCAGGCCGGCGCGCGAGGTGTTGACGATCAGCGCGTCGGGACGCATCCGCGCCAGGTCGTCCGCGCCGACGATGCCCTGGGTGCGCGCCGACAGCACCAGGTGCAGCGAGACCACGGCGCTGGTCGCGAACAGCTTGTCCTTCGTCACGCGCCGCACGCCGACCTCGGCGGCGCGCGCGTCGTCGAGATGGCTGCTCCAGGCGACCACGTCCATGCCGAAGGCCCGACCGATGCGCGCGACATGCGCCCCGATCGTCCCCAGCCCCACGATGCCGAGCCGCTCGCCGGCCAGGTTGGCGGGCAGCGGGTAGATGCGTCCGCAGGCGTCGCCGCGCCAGTGGCCGCGCCGGATCCCGGCGTCGGCCGGCACGACGCGCTTGGTCGCCGCGAGGATCAGCGCCCAGGCCAGCTCGGCGGTCGCGAGCTTGGCGGGGCCGCTCGGCGTGAACGAGACCGGGATGCCACGCCGCGCCGCCGCTTCGTGGTCGACCGCGGCGTTGCGTTCGCTGCTGAAGACGATGAACTTCAGGCGCGGCAGCGCGTCGATCACCGCCGCCGGAAAGCGCGTGCGCTCGCGCATCAGGCATACCGCGTCGAAATCGCGCAGCGCGGCCACAGCGCGCTCGGCGCTGCCGAAGGGCTCCTCGAAGACGACCACCTCGGCGTGTGCGCGCACCGGCGCCCAGTCGGCCGAGGCGAGGGCGGCGCGCTCGTAGTCGTCGCAGACCGCGATCCGGGGGCGCATCAGCGGCGCGCCCCGACCGGCCCGGGGCCGATCGCGCGGTTCTCGTTCATGGACCTCATCGTCGGGCCTCCCTCCTCGTGCACCGGACGGGAAAGGATAGCCGACGCGCCCGCCGGCCCGCCGGGGAAGACGCCGGGAGGCGGCATCGACCGGGTTCCGGCGCGCCGGCCGTGGGCTATGATGATCCGATGCCTCGCTCGCTCGATGCCTTCCACGATGCCGATCGCGTGCTGCGGCTCGCCGCGGAGACCTTCTTCGACCACCTGTCGGAGATGTGCGAGGGGATCCTGGTGGTCGACCGGTCGGCCCGCATCGTCTGGGTCAACGACCGCTGGCAGCGCAACATCGCCAGCCTCGGGTTCTCCAACGCGGACGAGATCATCGGCAAGCCGGTCGAGGACGTGGTGCCGAACACGCTGATGCGCCACGTCGTCGAGACCGGCAAGCCGATCCTCGTCGACGTGCTCGAGAACAAGGCCGGGACCTACCTGGTGTCGCGCTTCCCGCTGCACGACGAGTCGGGCCGGGTGATCGGCGCGGTGGGGCTGATCCTGTACGACCAGATCGAGTCCCTGCGCCCGCTGTTCGGCAAGATGGGGCGCCTGCAGACCGAGCTCGCGCAGGCGCAGAAGGAGCTGGCGCGCCAGCGCCGCACCCGCTACACCTTCTCCAACTTCGTCGGCAACAGCGTCCGCGCGCTCGAGGTGAAGAGCCGCGCGCGCCGCGCCGCGGTGCTGAACACGACGGTCCTGCTGCTGGGCGAGACCGGCACCGGCAAGGAGCTGCTGGCGCAGGCGATCCACGCCGCGTCGGCGCGCGCGCGCCACCCGTTCATCGCGGTCAATGTCGCCGCCGTGCCCGAGACGCTGCTCGAGGCCGAGTTCTTCGGGGTGGCGCCCGGCGCCTACACCGGCGCCGACCGGCGCGGCCGCGACGGCAAGTTCAAGCTGGCCGACGGCGGGACCCTGTTCCTCGACGAGATCGGCGACATGCCGCTGGCGCTGCAGGCGAAGCTGCTGCGGGTGCTGCAGGAGCGGGAGGTCGAGCCGCTGGGCTCGAACGCGGTCTCGCGGGTCGACGTGCGCGTGATCGCCGCGAGCAGCGTCGACCTGGCCACGCTGGTCGCCGACGGCCGTTTCCGCAGCGACCTCTACTATCGCCTCAACGTGCTGCCGATCCGGTTGCCGCCGCTGCGCGAGCGGCCCGAGGATCTCGAGGCGCTGTGCGAGCACCTGCTCGAGCAGATCGCGCTCGAGCACGAGATGCTGCCGAAGGAGATCGACCGCGAGGCGCTCGAGGCGCTCGAGGCGCTGCCCTGGGCCGGCAACGTGCGCGAGCTGCGCAACGTGCTCGAGCGCGCCTGCTCGCTCTGGGACGGCATGCGCCTCACCATGGAGGCCTTGCGCGAGGTGCTGCCCGAGATCGATGCGGTCGTGCCGCGCCGGGACGCGCCGCGGCCGGCGACCGCGGCCGACGCGGTGTCCGGCGCCGAGGCCGAAGCCGAAGCCGGAACCGGAACCGGAACCGGAACCGGAACTGAGGCCGGGGCCGGGGCCGGCGATCCCGGTCTCGCGCGGACCGCCTCGCGTCCTGAGGCGCCGCCGCTGCGCGTGGTGGCCGAGCCGGCCCCGGCGGAAGCCTCCGGAGCGGCGCCGCCCGGGCATGCGCCGGGGGCGCCGGACGTCGTCGCGACCCTCCCGGAGCGCGTCGCCGCGCTCGAGCGCGCCGCGATCGCCGAGGCGCTGCGCGCCACCGGCGGGAA
>JBDHRX010000172.1:0-4754 GCA_039807785.1 Burkholderiaceae bacterium | reverse complement strand
CGCCGCGGCCGGCCAGCCGGCCGGCGCGAGCGGCCGGCGCGAGGCCACCACCAACTACGAGGTCGACAAGACGGTCAGGGTGACGCGCAACGCGAGCGGCACGATCCGCAGGCTGACCGCCGCGATCGTGGTGAACCACCGGCGCAGTGTCGACGAGGCCGGCAAGGTCACGCTGACGCCGCTGACCGCCGCCGAGCTGGAGAACGTCAACGCGCTGGTGCGCGAGACCATCGGCTTCAACAAGGAGCGCGGCGACTCGATCAACGTGGTCAACGCGCCGTTCACCGAGATCGAGGCCCCGAAGGCGCCGGTCCTGGCGCTCTGGGAGCAGCCGCAGAACATCGCGCTGGCGCGCGACGTGGGCAAGCAGCTGGGCCTGCTGCTGCTCGCGATCATCGTCATCTTCGCCCTGATCCGCCCCGCGCTGAAGGGCCTCGCCAGGCCGGCCGCGCCGGCGGGCCGGCTCGCCGAGCGCATCGACGATCCGCTGCAACTGCCGGTGCCCGTCGCCGGCGGCGCCGCGGCGACCGCGCCCGCGGTCCGCCAGGACGAGATCCTGAAGCTGGCCCGCGACAACCCCGCCGCGGTCGCGAGCGTGGTGCGCAACTGGGTCGGCACCGAAGCCAAGGGAGCCTGAGGGATGAACGACGAGGGACTGGTCGACAGCGCCATCCTGCTGATGGCGCTGGGCGAGGACGCCGCGGCCGAAGTGTTCAGGCACCTGGCGCCGAAGGAAGTGCACCGGCTCGGCGAGGCGATGGCCCGCATCCGCACCACCAGCCGCGAGAAAGTGGAGGCGGTGCTGGCGCGCTTTCACGGCGCGTCGGCCGGCGTGAGCGTGCTGGTGGAGAACACCGACGAATACCTGAAATCGGTGCTGCGGCGCGCGCTGGGCGAGGAGCGCGCCGGCCTGCTGCTGGGCCGCATCCTGCAGGGCGGCGAGATGGCGGGCATCGAGAGCCTGAAGTGGATGGACCCGCGCTCGGTCGCCGAGATGATCCGCAACGAGCACCCGCAGATCGTCGCGTCGATCCTCGTTCACCTGGACCGCGAGCAGGCCTCGGCCGCGCTGCTCGAGTTCGACGAGACGCTGCGCAACGACGTGATGCTGCGGATCGCGACGCTGGACGGGATCCAGCCCAGCGCGATGCGCGAGCTCGACCAGGTGCTCACGCGCGTGCTCGCCGGCACCGATGCCCAGGGTCGGGCCCGGCTCGGCGGCAGCAAGGCGGCCGCCGAGATCATCGCCCATTTCGGCGGCGCCGCCGAGGCGGCGACGCTGGACGCGATCCGCGAGCGCGACGCCGGCCTGGCCCAGACGATCGCCGACCTGATGTTCACGTTCGAGGACCTGGATCGCCTCGACGACCGCGCGATCCAGCTCCTGCTGCGCGAAGTGCAGAGCGAGTCGCTGATCGTCGCGCTGAAGGGCGCCGACAGCGCGTTCCGCGAGCGCATCTTCGGCAACATGAGCCAGCGCGCCGCCGAGACCCTGCGCGAGGACCTCGAATCGAAGGGGCCGGTCCGGCTGTCGGAAGTCGAGGCCGAACAGAAGGAAATCCTGAAGATCGCGCGCCGGCTCGCCGACGAAGGGCAGATCGCGATCGGCGGCGGAGGCGCGGATGCTGTCGTTTGACGCGCTGCGCGAGCGCCTCGACGCGCCGGAACGGATCCGGGCGGGACGCGGCCTGCCGCGCCCCGGCGGCCGCATCATCACCGCCGAGCGTCTCGGCGGCTACGCCCCGTTCGCGATGCACGACCTGTCCCTCGCGGCCGCGGGCCCCCGGGACCCCGGCGACGGAGGACGCGACGGAGGACGCGACGGAGCGCGCGACGGAGCGCGTCGCGACGACCGCGCGCCCTGGCCGGCGCCGCGCGACGCGGCGCCCCGTCCCGCGGGCGACCCCTTCGAGCGCTTCGCCGACGATGCCGGTTCGCATCCGCTCGAACGCGACGGCTTCGACGCCGGGTACCGGGCCGGACACGAGGCCGGCTACGCGCAGGGGCTCGAGCGCGGCTACGAAACCGGCACCGAGCATGCGCAGCGCCAGCAGCGCCACGCCGAGGAACAGGCCGGCCTCACCCTCGCCCAGCGCGTGGAGGCCCTGCGCGGCGCCCTCGACGAGCGCTTCGCCGCGCTCGAGCGCGACGCCGCCGACCAGGTGATCGCGCTGGCCCTCGAGGTGGCCCGCCATGCCCTGCGGACGACGCTCGCGCTGCGCCCGGAGAGCATCGTCCCGGTGGTGCAGGAGGCGCTTTCGAGCCTGCTCGACGAGCGGGTCCGGATGCACCTGTTCCTGAACCCGCGCGACGCCGAGCTGGTGCGCGGCGAGCTCGGCGATCGCCTGGCGGCGCGCAACTGCGAGATCGTCCCGGATCCTTCGATCGAGCCCGGCGGATGCCGGATCGAGACGCCGCGCGCGGAGGTCGACGCGACGGTCGCGACCCGCTGGCGGCGCACGCTCGCGGCGATCGGGCGCGAGGCCGACGCCGCGGCGCCCGGGGAGCCTTCGGCATGAGCCTGCCCGGCAACTGGTCCGCGCTGCTCGACAACCATCGCCGGATGCTGCAGGCCTCCACGCCGGTCGCGATGCACGGCAGGCTGGTACGGGCCGCCGGCCTGGTCCTGGAATCCTCCGGGCTGCGGCTGCCGGTCGGCAGCCTGTGCCAGGTGACGCAGACCGACGGCGGGCACGACGGCCTGTGCGTGGAGGCCGAAGTGGTCGGCTTCAGCGAGGGCCGGTTGTTCCTGATGCCCACCGGCGAGACCCTCGGCCTGTCGCCGGGCGCGCGCGTCACGCCGATCGAGATGCCGGTGCGCGCCCCGGCGCTCGACCAGCCGTCGCATCCGCTGCGGCGCGCCACCGACCGGATGCGCCGCCTCCCGCTCGGCGACGGCCTGCTGGGCCGCGTCGTCGACGCGGCCGGCGAACCGCTGGATCGCGGCGGCCCCCTCACCGGGGTCGAACCCGCTCCGGTGAACGCGCGCCCGATGAACGCGATGGAACGCGAGCCGATCCGCGCGACGCTCGACACCGGCGTGCGGGCGATCAACGCCATGCTCACGGTCGGGCGCGGGCAGCGGCTCGGGCTGTTCGCCGGCGCCGGCGTCGGCAAGAGCGTACTGCTCGGGATGATGGCGCGCTACACCTCGGCCGACGTGATCGTGGTCGGGCTGATCGGCGAGCGCGGCCGCGAGGTGAAGGAGTTCATCGACGAGATCCTCGGCGAGGAAGGCCTGCGCCGGGCGGTGGTCGTGGCCGCGCCCAGCGACGCGCCGCCGCTCGCGCGCATGCAGGGCGCCGTGTACGCCACCGCGGTCGCCGAGCACTTCCGCGCGCGCGGCAAGCACGTCCTGCTGCTGATGGATTCGCTGACCCGCTACGCGATGGCGGCGCGCGAGGTCGCGCTCGCGATCGGCGAGCCGCCGGCGACCAAGGGCTACCCGCCGTCCGTGTTCGCGCGGCTGCCGACGCTGATCGAGCGCACCGGCAACGGCGCCGACGGCTGCGGCTCGATCACCGCGTTCTACACCGTCCTCGCCGAGGGCGACGACCAGCAGGACCCGGTGGCCGACGCCGCGCGCTCGTTCCTCGACGGTCACTTCGTGCTCACCCGGGCGCTGGCCGACGCCGGGCACTACCCGGCGATCGATATCGAGCAATCGATCTCCCGGGTGATGAACAACGTCGCGCCCCCCGCCCAGGTCGCGCATGCCCGGCGCCTGAAGTCGCTGTGGTCCCACTACCAGCGCAGCCGCGACCTGATCGCGGTCGGCGCCTACGTGCCCGGCTCCGATCCCGAGACCGACCTCGCGATCGCGCTGTTGCCGCAGATCGCGCGTTTCCTGAAGCAGGACGTCGCCGAACGCTGCGACCTCGACGCCTCGCGCCAGGCGCTCGCGCGGCTCGCCGCGAGCGGCAACGCGGGCGGCAGCCATCACGGTCCGCACGGGACCGCCCACGCATGAGACGCAATCCCCTGCAACGCCTGATCGAACAGGCGCGCCGCGTGCGCGACGACGCCGCCACGCGCACCGCCAGCGCCGACCGGGAAGTCGACCGCGCGCAGCGCACGCTCGACACGCTGTCGTCCTACCTGAGCGAGCACCTGCAGCGCGGACGGGCGCCGGCGGCGACCGACGCGCCGCTGCTGCGCGTGCGCGAAGGCTTCACGCGCAAGCTCGACCTGGCGATCGACGAGCAGACCCGCCAGCGCGACGGCTTGCGCGAAGCGGCCGAGCGCGGGCGCGCCGAGCTGATCGAGCGCCAGCGCCGGCTGCTCGCCTTCGAGGCCGTGCATGCGCGTCGCGAGGCGGCCCAGCTGCGTCTGCTGCAACGCGCCGACCAGCGCAGGACCGACGAGATCGCCGCGCAGCTGTCGCGGCGACGTCCGAGAGGAAGCATCGATGAGAACTGACACGCTGCCGGGCACGCTCGGCGCGACCCGCCCCGACGCGCCGGTCTCCGGCCACCGGCCGGCCGGCCATGCCGGGCCCGAGACCGCCGCGCAGGAGCGCGATCGCCGGCACGACGACCGGGCCTTCGGCGATGCCATGGCCCGGGCCCGGCATGCGGCGCAGCGCGATCCGGCGCGTCAGCGCGTCGCCGACGGCCCCGGGGACCGCCCGGCCCGCGAGCGCCCGAGCCCGGACGCCGGGCCGTCCCGGTCTCCCGAGGCCCGCGCATCGCAACCGGACCGCCCCGACGCAGCGCCCGCCGACCCCGCAGCCTCGCCGGCGGCCGCCCCCGCGG
>JBDHRX010000029.1:0-28011 GCA_039807785.1 Burkholderiaceae bacterium | reverse complement strand
CCCCCGCCGCGCCCGAGGGGCCGCCGGCCGTCGGGCCCGGCGCGCCGGCCGCCGCGCGCAGGCGGTCGACGTAGTCCTGGCGCGCTTTTTCCTGGGCTTCGGCGCGGGCTTCTTCCTCCGCCTCGCGTTTCGCCTTGGCTTCGGCCTCGCGGCGGGCCGCGAGCGCTTTCTCCTGCGCGGCCTTCTCCTGGGCTGCCTTCTCCCGGGCGGCCTTTTCCTGCGCGGCTCTTTCCTGCGCGGCTTTCTCTTGCGCGACCTTCTCCCGCGCCGCCCGCTCCGCCGCTTCCCTGCGACGCAGCTCGGCCTGGCGGCGCCCTTCCTCCTCGCGTCTTTCCGCCTCGCGACGTTCGGCCTCTTTCTGCGCGGCTTCCTTTCGTGCCGCTTCCTCGCGCGCCTTGCGCTCCTGCTCGAGCACGATGTCCGGCTTCTGGACCGGCGGAGCGGGTTCGGGCGGCGGCGCCGGCTGCGGCGGCCGGGGCGCGGGATCGGGCGCCGGCTTCGGGAGGGGGGCCGGCGCGGGACGCGGTTCGGCCGGCGTGGCCGGCGTCCACAGCTCGGCGGCCACCGGCGCGGGTTCCCGGGTCTGCCAGCGGATGCCGACGAACAGCATCAGCGCCAGCAGGCCGTGCATCACCAATGCCAGTGCGAAGGCGCGCAGGCGACCCTTCGGCGCCGGCGGCTTGCGGGTCGTCGGGGCGCCGCCGGACCGCGGCATCGCCGGAGGCGCTGCGCCCGGCAGCTCGCGCGGCGTCATGGGGCCGGCTTGACCATCAGCGCGACGCGCCCGACGTTCAGTCGCTGCAGCTCGGTCATCACGTCGATGATCGCCTCGTATCGCACCGCGCGGTCGCCGCTGATCACGACGGCGATCTGCCCATCGTCGCCGCGCAGTTGCCCGATCGCCCCCGCGAGGTCGCCGCGGCGGACGCGGCGCTCCGACGGGTCGCCGGTGTTCACGCCGCGCACGCGCAGGTCGCCCGTGGCGCGGACCTGGACCTCGATGTACCGGTCGGGGCGCGTGTTGCTGCGGCCGGCCGAGGGGAGGTCGATCGCGCCCGGCGGGATCAGCGGCGCGGTGACCATGAAGATCACGAGCAGCACCAGCATCACGTCGATGTACGGCACCACGTTGATCTCGTTGACCAGCCGGCGGCCGCGGCCGCCCGAGCGCGAACGGGAGGCGAGCGCGGCCATCAGCGGGCCTGCCTCTGGAGGATGTTGGAGAACTCGTCGATGAAGCTGTCGAACCGGGTCGACAGCCGGTCCATGTCGTAGGCGAAGCGGTTGTACGCGACCACCGCGGGGATCGCCGCGAACAGGCCGATCGCGGTGGCCACCAGCGCCTCGGCGATGCCGGGGGCCACCGACGCGAGGGTCGCCTGGTGCACGTTGGCGAGCCCCCGGAACGAGTTCATGATGCCCCAGACGGTCCCGAACAGGCCGATGTAGGGGCTGACCGAGCCGGCCGAGGCGAGGAACGCGAGGCTCGACTCCAACGCGTCCATCTCGCGCTGGTAGGCGGCGCGCATCGCGCGGCGGGAGCCGTCGAGCATGGCGTTGATGTCGCCGGGCTTCTGCTGGCGGGTCTTGAGGAACTCGCCCATGCCGGACTCGAAGATCCGCGCGAGCGAGCCGTGGTCCCGGCCCTCGCCGCGGACCTGCTGGTAGAGCGTCCCGAGGTCGCGGTCCTTCCAGAACTCGGCCTCGAAGCGGTCGGTGGCCCGCTGCGCGGCGCGGATCGCGAACCACTTGCGGAAGATGACGCTCCAGGAGCCGAGCGAGATCAGCATCAGCACGGCCATCACCAGCTGCACCAGCACGCTGGCGCCGGCGATCATCGACACGATCGACAGTTCGCTGTTCATTCGGCGTTCGCCCCTCGGCTCGGGGTGGAAGGAAGAAGGGCGGCTGCCCGCTCCAGCAGCCAGCGCGGGAAGCCGGTGGGGCGGCCGTCGTCGCGCCGGATCGCGGCGATGCGCACGGTCGCGGTGACCAGCGGCTCGGCCTCGCCGTCGCGCCGGGCGGCCTGCCACAGCGTCCACGATGCGCGCCGGGCGTCGAGCAGGCGCACCTCGACCTGCAGCAGGTCGTCGAGCCGGCCCGGCCGGCGGTAGTCGACGGTGATCTCGCGCACCACGAACGCGATGCCGGCCTCTTCGGCGAGCCGGCTATGGACCGCGCCGAGCGCGCGCAGCCAGTCGGTGCGCGCGCGCTCGAAGTAGCGCAGCCAGTTGGCGTGGTACACGATGCCGCCGGCATCGGTGTCCTCGTAGTAGACCCGGACCGGGATCGCATAGGCGAGCGCGGCGTGCGGCGCGGCGGCGGATGAAGTCACCGGCGGATTCTATCAACGAGGGTCGGGTCACCCCGGGGTCGCGCGGCGCCGGCGCGACGGCGCCCGGGCGGGTCAGCCGCCGTCGTCGCCGGACCACAGCCCGGGCCCGGCGCCGCCCGGCGCCGCGAGCCCGAAGTGGCGCCAGGCCGCGGCCGTGGCGACGCGGCCGCGCGGGGTGCGCTGCAGGAAGCCCTGCTGGATCAGGTAGGGTTCGAGCACGTCCTCGATCGTGTCGCGTTCCTCGCCGATCGCCGCGGCGAGGTTGTCGAGCCCGACCGGGCCGCCGGAGAACTTCTCGATGACCGCGAGCAACAGCTTGCGGTCCATCACGTCGAAGCCGATCGGGTCGACGTCGAGCATCCGCAGCGCGGCATCGGCGATCGCCGCGTCGGTGCGGCCCTGCGCTTTCACCTCGGCGTAGTCGCGCACCCGGCGCAGCAGGCGGTTGGCGATCCGCGGCGTCCCGCGCGAACGGCGGGCGATCTCGCGCGCGCCGCCCTCGTCGACCGCCACGCCGAGCAGTTGCGCCGAGCGGGCGACGATCCGGGTCAGGTCGTCGACCTCGTAGAACTCGAGCCGCGCGACGATCCCGAAGCGGTCGCGCAGCGGATTGGTGAGCATTCCCGCGCGGGTGGTCGCGCCGATCAGCGTGAACGGCTGCAGGTCGAGCTTGATCGACCGGGCCGCCGGCCCTTCGCCGATCATGATGTCGATCTGGAAGTCCTCGAGCGCCGGGTAGAGGATCTCCTCGACGATCGGCGACAGCCGGTGGATCTCGTCGATGAACAGGACGTCGTTGCGGTCGAGGTTGGTCAGGATCGCGGCCAGGTCGCCCGGGCGCTCCAGCACCGGGCCCGAGGTCTGGCGCAGGTTCACGCCCATCTCGGCGGCGACGATGTGCGCGAGCGTGGTCTTGCCGAGCCCGGGCGGGCCGAACAGGAGCAGGTGGTCGAGCGCCTCGGCGCGCCCGCGCGCGGCGGCAACGAAGATCTCGAGCTGCTCGCGGATCTTTCCCTGGCCGACGTAGTCGGCCAGGCGCCGGGGGCGCAGCGCGCGCTCGACCGCTTCCTCGGCCGGCGAGGCCGCGGCGGGGGCGATCAGGCGGTCGTGCTCGATCACGGCTTCGCCAGCAGCTTGAGCGCCTGCTTGATGCCGTCGGACACCGCCGTACCGGCCGGCAGCTGGCGGATCGCCGCGCCCGCCTCGCGCTCGGAATAGCCGAGCGCGAGCAGCGCGCGGAGCACGTCGACGCCCGCCTCGGCCTCGGCCGGGCGCGCGGCCGCGCCCGGCTCGTGCGCGAGCTTGCCCTTGAGCTCGAGCAGCAGCCGCTCGGCGGTCTTCTTGCCGATCCCGGGGACCTTCTGCAGCCGGCCCGATTCCTGCATCGCCACCGCCTGCGCCAGATCGGCGACCGACATTCCCGAGAGCACCGCCAGCGCGGTGCGCGGGCCGACGCCCGAGATGCGGATCAGATGGCGGAAGGCCTCGCGCTCGTCGGCGCGCAGGAAGCCGTACAGCAGGTGCGCATCCTCGCGGACGACCTGCTGGACCAGCAGCACGACGCGCTCGCCGACCGCGGGCAGGTCGTAGAAGGTGCTCATCGGCACGTCGACCTCGTAGCCGACGCCGCCCGTGTCGACGAGCAGGGTCGGCGGGCGCTTGTCGAGCAGGGTTCCGTTCAGGCGGCCGATCATGCGGGGCATCTTACCGGAGGCGGCCGCCCCGCATGCCCGTGCCGCCCGCCGCGCCGGCCATCGTGGCCGCGTGGGCGTGGCAGATCGCGCAGGCGAGGGCGTCGGCCGCGTCGGTCGAGGGCACGCCCGGCAGGCGCAGCAGGTGCTGCACCATCGCCTGGACCTGGGACTTGGCGGCGCGCCCGTAGCCGACGACCGCCTGCTTGACCTGCAGCGCCGTGTACTCGTGGACGGCCAGCCCGTGCGCGACCAGCGTGGTGATCGCGGCGCCGCGCGCCTGGCCCAGCAGCAGGGTCGATTGCGGGTTGACGTTGACGAAGACGATCTCCGCCGCCGCGATCTCGGGACGGTATTCGGCGATCACCTCGGAGACGCCGTCGTGGATCGACTTGAGCCGCGGCGGCAACGCGCCCGGGGGGATGCGGATCACGCCGCTGGCGACGTAGCGCAGGGCGCGGCCCTGCGCGTCGACGATGCCGAAGCCGGTCAGGCGCAGGCCCGGGTCGATGCCGAGGATGCGCACCGCTCGGCTAGTGCCGGAAATGCCGCACGCCGGTGAACACCATCGCGATGCCGCGCTCGTCGGCGGCCGCGATGACCTCGTCGTCGCGCATCGAGCCGCCGGGCTGGATCACCGCGATCGCGCCGACCTCGGCGACCACGTCCAGCCCGTCGCGGAACGGGAAGAAGGCGTCGGAGGCGACCACCGACCCGGCCAGCACCAGGCCGGCATTGGCGGCCTTGATCGAGGCGATGCGCGCGGAGTCGATGCGGCTCATCTGGCCGGCGCCGACGCCCAGCGTCATGCGGTCGCCGCAGAAGACGATCGCGTTGGACTTGACGTACTTGGCGACCCGCCAGGCGAACAGCAGGTCCTGCAGTTGCGCGTCGGTGGGGGCGCGCCGGGTGACCACCTTCAGGTCGGACAGCGCGATCTCGCGGTTGTCGGCGCTCTGGATCAGCAGGCCCGAGCCGATGCGCTTGGCGTCCTGCGCGTTGCGGCCGCGCGCCCAGTCGGTTTCGCCGCCGGCGCGGACGCCATCGAGCGGGATCTCGAGCACCCGGGCATTGGCCTTGGCCGAGAACACCTGCCGCGCCTCGTCGGTGTAGGCCGGCGCGAGGACCACTTCGACGAACTGCCGCGAGACCGCGTGCGCGGCGGCGCCGTCGACCGGGCGGTTGAAGGCGATGATGCCGCCGAAGGCGGAGGTCGGGTCGGTGCGGAACGCGCGGCCGTAGGCGTCGGCGGGGTCGGCGCCGAGCGCGACGCCGCAGGGGTTCGCGTGCTTGACGATCACGCAGGCGGGCGTGTCGAAGGCCTTCACGCATTCCCAGGCGGCATCGGCATCGGCGATGTTGTTGTAGGAAAGCTCCTTGCCCTGCAGCTGGCGCGCGGTGACCAGCGAGCCCGGCGCCGGATGCAGGTCGCGGTAGAACGCGGCGCGCTGGTGCGGGTTCTCGCCGTAGCGCAGGTCCTGCAGCTTGACGAAGCGCCCATTGGCCTGGCCGGGGAACTCGCCGCGGCTGCCGTCGGGGCGCAGCGACGAGAGATAGTCGGAGATGGCGCCGTCGTAGCAGGCGATCGCGTCGAACGCGGCGACCGCGAGCGCGAACCGCGACGCGTCCGACAGGCCTCCGGTCTCGCGGATCTCGGCCAGCGCGCCGGCGTACTGGCCGGCCTGGGTGAGCACGCCTACGCCGCGCCAGTTCTTGGCGCCCGAGCGCACCATCGCCGGGCCGCCGATGTCGATGTTCTCGATGGCGTCCTCGAGCGTGCAGTCGGCGCGGGCGACGGTCGCCTCGAACGGATAGAGGTTCACGACCAGCAGGTCGATCGGCACGATGTCGTGCGCGGCGATCGCCTGCATGTGGGTGTCGAGCTCGCGCCGCGCGAGCAGGCCGCCGTGGATCTTCGGGTGCAGCGTCTTCACGCGCCCGTCGAGCATCTCCGGGAACCCGGTGTGGTCGGAGACTTCGACCACCGGAAGGCCCTCCTGCGCGAGCAGCCGGGCGGTGCCGCCGGTGGAGAGGATCTCGATGCCGAGGCCGGAGAGGGCGCGCGCGAGCTCGACGATGCCGGACTTGTCGGAGACGCTGATCAGTGCGCGACGGACGGGATGGATCATGAGCGCAGCATTCCGTGCTGTTGGAGCTTCTTGCGGAGGGTATTGCGGTTGATGCCCAGCATCTCGCTGGCCCGCAGCTGGTTGCCGTGCGCCTCGCGCATCACCACCTCGAGCATGGGGCGCTCGACGGCCTGGATCACCATCTCGTAGATCGCGTTGGGCTGCGTGCCCTCGAGGTCGTCGAAGTAGCGCTCGAGGCTGCGAACGACGGCATCGTCCAGGGGGGTGTGTCGGCTCATGCTGCGTGGCTCCGCAGGAACGGGGTGTCGTTGGCCGCCGCGCGGCGGCCGCACTGCGCGAGAAAACCCTCGACCGCCGCGAGCTGCGCGGCCGCGTCGTCGAGCGCGTTGAAGGCGGCGAGGAACGCCTGCGCGCCGGGCCGGCCGGACAGATACCAGCCGACGTGCTTGCGCGCGCTGCGGACGCCGCGTTCCTCGCCGTGGAATGCGTAGTGGTCGAGCAGGTGCTCGCGCAGCCAGGCCGCGATCTCGGCGTCGTCGGGGGCGGCGAGCGGCTCGCCGGTGGCGAGGAAGTGCACGATCTCGCGGAAGATCCATGGCCGCCCCTGCGCGGCCCGGCCGATCATGACCGCATCGGCGCCGGTGGCGCGCAGGACGTCGCGCGCGGCCTGGGGCGAATCGATGTCGCCGTTGGCGACCACGGGCACCGACACCGCCGCCTTGACCTCGCCGATGGTCATGTACTCGGCCCGCCCGCCGAACGCGCAGGCGCGGCTGCGGCCGTGCACCGCGAGCATCGCCGCGCCGGCGGATTCGAACGCGCGCGCCAGTGCGACCGCGTTGCGCGCGGCGGGTGTCGGGCCCGTGCGCAGCTTGACGGTGACCGGAACCGGCACGGCGCGCACTACCGCTTCGACGATCGCGATCGCGAGCGGCGCGTCGGCCATCAGCGCGGAGCCCGCCGCGACGCTGCAAACCTTCTTCGCCGGGCAGCCCATGTTGATGTCGATGATCTGCGCGCCGCGATCGACGTTGTAGCGCGCGGCCTCGGCCATCATCGCGGGGTCGGCGCCCGCGATCTGCACCGCCTTCGGCTCGATCTCGCCCGCATGGTCGGTGCGCCGCGAGGTCTTCACGCTGGCCCACAGGCGCGGGTTCGATGCCGCCATCTCGGACACCGCATAACCGGCGCCGAGGCGCTTGCACAACTGGCGGAACGGACGGTCGGTGACGCCGGCCATCGGCGCCACGAACACGCGATTGGGCAGCGTGTGGGAGCCGATTCTGATCGTCGTCGGGGGCATCGCGGGCGAACCGGGCATGTGCTGCGGCAAAGGGGAGCGCGATTCTATCGAAAACGTCGCTGCCCAAGAAGTGTGCAAGGCAGCAAACCCGCAAAAAGAGACGTTCGGTGCAGAAGGCCGCTGCGGAACACGCCGATCGAGCGCGAGCGAGCGCTCAGGCGCGGCGCATGCCGAAGGCCAGCGACGCGGCGAGCGCGTCGCGCGCGGGCCCCGCGAGATCGAGTGCGCCGAGCGCGAGCGACTCGAGGCGCGCGAGCGCCGGATACGTGAACACTTGCGCGAGCGCGTCGGTGACCGCGACCGTCGCGCGCCGGTCGGCGCCGCGCGCGCGCGCGAAGCGCGCGGGCGCGGCGTCGACCGTGCGTCCCGAGGCATGCAGGTCGCCGAGCAGCGCCGCCAGCTCGAAGGCGTCGCGCAGCCCGAGGTTCAGGCCCTGGCCCGCCACCGGATGCAGCGCCTGCGCCGCGTTGCCTACGGCGATCGTCGCCGGCGCGGGGTCGTCGATGCGCACGCGGCGCTGCAGCGGCGCGAGCACGCGCGCCCCGTCGAGCCGCAACGCGCCCAGCGCGTCGCCGAACGCGTCGCGCAGTTCCGCTTCGAAGGCCGGCGCGTCGAGCGCCGCGCGCCGCTCGGCCTCGGCCGGGCGGGCGCACCATACCAGCGCATGCCGGCGCGCCTGGGGCAGCGGCAGCAGGGCCAGGGGGCCTTCGCCGGTGAAGCGCTCGAACGCCGTGCCGTGCCCGTCGCGTTCGGCGACCAGCTCGGCGAGCAGCGCCGTCTGGTCGAAGTCGCGCACGCGCGCGGCGCCTCCCGGGTCGCCGTCGGCGAGCACGGTCAGCGTCGCCGCGGAGTCGCGCCCGGCCGCGCCCGGGTCGCGCTGTGCCTGGCGTGGGTCGCCCGGCGCCGCGTCCGGATCGCGCTGCCCCCCGGCCGCGGTCGAAGCCGCAGCAGCGGCAGCGGCAGCGGCAGCGGCGGCAGCAGTAGCAGTAGCAGTAGCAGTAGCAGTAGCAGTAGCAGCGAGCGCCTCGGCCAGCGCGCGATGCAGCGCTCCGTAGCGCAATACGTAGCCCAGCGCGGGCGCCCGGAGATCGGCGGCCTGCATCCGGGTGCGCCCGCCGCGGCCGCGCAGCGAGACCTCGACGCGCAGGATCGGCGCGGCCGGCGGCAGGCGGGCGATCCGCGCCAGCAGTTGCCAGCTGCCCATGGACAGCGCGATCGGGCGCGATGCGAGCCAGTCCGGGAGGTCGGCGGGCACCGGGTCGACCGACACCGTTCCGGGGCCGAGGCCCTGGCGCGCCAGGAACAGCGCCAGCGCCATCGCGACCGGGCCGCGGCCTTCGATCCGGATGTCCGGCGCGGCGCTCATCCGCGCATCAACGCCTCGATGTCGTCGACGCGCTTGGGAGCGTCGGCGGTGAGGAGCTCGCAGCCGGCGGCGGTGACGAGCGCGTCGTCCTCGATCCGGATGCCGATGTCGTGGAACGCGGCCGGCACGTCGTCGGCCGCGCGCACGTAGATGCCCGGTTCGACCGTCAGCACCATGCCGGGGGCGAGCAGGCGCCACGGCCGGCCGGCGTCGGCGGGCGACGCGCCGGCGCCCGCCGGAACGGACGCATCGCGGCGGGCGGCGCCCGGGCCGTGATCGGGCTCGCGATAGTCGCCGCAGTCGTGGACGTCCATCCCCATCCAGTGGCCGGTGCGATGCATGTAGAAGCGGCGGTAGTCGCCGGACTCGATCACGCCGTCCAGGCTGCCCGCCAGCAACCCGCAGTCGATCATGCCCTGCGCGAGCACGCGCACCGCGGCGTCGTGCGGATCGACGAAGCGCGCGCCCGGCCGCGTCGCGTCGATCGCGGCGCGCTGCGCCTCGAGGACGATCTCGTAGAGGGCGCGCTGGGGGCCGCTGAAACGGCCATTGACCGGGAAGGTCCGGGTGATGTCGGACGCGTAGCCGTCCAGCTCGCAGCCGGCATCGATCAGGAGCAGGTCGCCGTCGGCGAGCCGCGCGTCGTTGTCGCGATAGTGGAGCACGCAGGCGTTGCGGCCGCCGGCGACGATCGAGCCGTAGGCCGGGGACTGGGAACCGTTGCGGCGGAACTCGTGCAGCAGTTCGGCCTCGATCTCGTACTCGCGGCCGCCGGGCCGCGTGGCGCGCATCGCGCGCACGTGGGCCGCCGCGGAGATCCGCGCGGCGCGGCGCAAGGTCGCGACCTCGTGCGCGTCCTTCACCAGGCGCATCTCGTCGAGCACCGCATGCAGGTCGAAGGCGCGCGCCGGCGGCGCGACGCCGGCGCGCGCCAGGCCGCGCACGCCGCCCAGCCAGCGGTGCATGCGGGCGTCGAGCGTCGCGTCGTTGCCGAGCGCGTACCACAGCGCCGGCCGGTCGGCGAGCAGCCCGGGGAGCGTCTGGTCGAGGCTCGGGAACGGCAGGGCGCGATTGAACCCGAAGCGCTCGCGCGCCGCCTGCGGCCCGAAGCGGAAGCCGTCCCAGATCTCGCGCTCCTCGTTCTTCTCGCGGCAGAACAGGATCGATTCGGCCGAGGCGTCGTCGACGACCAGGACCAGCGCCGCCTCCGGCTCGGGGAACCCGGTCAGGTAGTAGAAGTAGCTGTCCCAGCGGTACGGATACTCGCTGTCGCGGTTGCGCGCCACCTCCGGCGCGGTGAAGAGGATCGCGACGCCGCCGCCGTGCGCGCGCATCGTCTCGGCCAGTTGCTGTCTGCGGGTGTCGAAGGGGGTCATGCGCAGCCTCGTCCGGGCGCCTGCGGCGCCTGCCGGGTCAATTGTGCATCGAGTTCGGCCAGTCGCGCCGGCGTGCCCACGTCGGTCCAGCGACCGTCGAAATACTCGGCGCCGGCCTGTCCGCGCCGCGCCGCGTCGCGCAGCAGCGGAGCCAGCCGGGCCCTGGCGCCGGGCGTGACGTCCTCGAACAGCGACGCGCGGTACAGGCCGATGCCGCTGAAGGTGAGCCGCGGAGCGCCGTCGAGGTCCAGCCGCCCGTCGCGCAGCCCGAAATCCCCCTCCGGATGGTGTCCGGGATTGTCGACCAGCACGCACCAGGCGCTCAGGCCGGCGGCCCGCATCTGCGCCGCGATGGTCGGCGCGCGCCCCGGGTCGAAACCGGTGAACACGTCGCCGGCCATCACCAGGAACGGGCCCGCGCCGAGCAGCGGCAGCGCCCGGGCGATGCCGCCCGCGGTCTCGAGCGCCTCGGCCTCGGGCGAATAGCGTACCCGCAGGCCCCAGCGCGCACCGTCGCCGATGGCCGCCTCGATCATCGCGCCCAGATGGGCATGGTTGATCACGACGTCGAGGATGCCGGCGCGGCGCAGCGCGAGCAGGTGCCATTCGATCAGCGCGCGTCCGCCCACGCGCAGCAGCGGTTTCGGGCAGGCATCGGTGAGCGGGCGCATGCGTTCGCCGCGGCCCGCGGCCAGGATCATGGCGCGCATCGCCGCCGCGCCCGCGTCAGAACGTGTAGCCGGCGGCGGGCGCCGGGGCATCGCCGGACTGCCGCCCGGCGTCCTCCATCAGGCGCGCGAGGGCATCGAACTCTCCGTAGCGCCGCGCGGCGCGCAGCGCGTAGTCGAGCACCCGCGGGATGTCGGCCAGATAGCGATCCTTGCCGTCGCGATGGCACAGCCGCGCGAAGATCCCGAGCACCTTCAGGTGGCGCTGGAGCCCCATCCATTCGAAGTCCCGGTAGAAGTCGTCGAAGGCGCGGGCCACCGGCAGCCCGCCCCGGCGCGCGGCTTCCCAGTAGCGCGCGGCCCAGTCGATCTGGCGCGCCTCCGGCCAGGCCAGGTAGGCGTCGCGCAGCAGCGACACCAGATCGTAGGTGACCGGACCGTAGACGGCGTCCTGGAAGTCGAGGATGCCCGGATTCGCGTCGCCGGCGAGCACCATCAGGTTGCGCGAGTGGTAGTCGCGGTGCACGAAGACGCGGCCCTGGGCGAGATTGTTCGCGATCAGGCGTTCGAAGGCGGCCGCGAGGGTGGCGCGCGCGGCGGCGTTCGGGACGATCCCGCGGTGCCGCGCGAGGTACCAGTCGGGATACAGGTCGAGCTCGCGCGCGAGCAGCGCGCGATCGTAGTCCGGGAACGCACCCGGCCGGCTGGCCGCCTGCAGGGTCACCAGCGCCGCGATCGCGTCGCGATACAGGGCGTCGGCGTCGCCGCCGCCGTCCAGCGCGGCCAGGTAGGTCGTGCTCCCGAAGTCGTCGAGCAGGAGGAACCCGCGCTCGAGGTCGGCGGCGTGCACGGCGGGCACGCTCACGCGGGCCGCGGCGAACACGCCCGCGGCATGCACGAACGGGCGGCAGTCCTCCATCGGCGGCGGCGCATCCATCGCGATCCGTCCGGGCGCGCCGGGTCGCGCGGCGTCGATCCTGAAATAGCGGCGGAAGCTCGCGTCGTCGGAGGCGGGACGGATCGTATCCAGCGCGAGCGTCCGGCCGGCGCCGGTCGCGCCGAGCCAGGCGCGCAGTTCGGCGAGGCGGAGGTCGTCGTCGGCGTGCTTCATGCGGGGTGCAGGAGAGGGCAGTCCGTATAATAGTCGACTGCCGTTCACGGCAGTCCGGCGTCACCGTGTCCCGTGATCCGGCGGGTTCCCCAGCACCGCGCGAGGCCCCGCGCGACCCATTGCGCGACGCATGCGCCGGCCACGTATCCGCACGATCCTCGCGCACCTGACGAGCCTGCCTGCCGGCCTGTACGCCTGCGTGCTCGCCGGCGCCGCCGCGATCCCGCCGCAGCCCGCGGCGGCGCAGCCGTCGGCGGGGCGAGCGCCGACCGGGCAGGTGTCGGGATCCCGGGTCGACCCGTTTCCCCTGAAGCTCGATCCGCGGCTCGGCGAGGAGCGCGCCGAGGTCCGGGAGGGGCGTCCGGTATACGGCAGCGGCGACCGGCTGTCCGGCCGGACCGGGCGGGAGACCACCCTCGAGGGCGACGCCGAGGTTCGCAAGGCGGGCACCGTGATCCGGGCCGATCGGCTGACCTACTACGAGGCCGACGACGAGCTGGTGGCGGTGGGCAACGTGCGGATCGCGCGACAGGGCAGCGTCTTCACCGGCCCGCAGCTGCAGCTCAGGATCGACGCGAACCAGGGGCAGTTCACGACGCCCAGCTACGAGTTCGCGCAGTACGGCGGACGCGGCCGCGCCGAGCGCATCGATTTCCTCGGCCCCGACCTCACCCGGCTGATCCGGGCGAGCTACACCACCTGCGAGCCGGACGCTCCGGACTGGCTGCTGCTCAGCGATTCGCTGACGATCGACGAAGCGGCCGGCGACGGCACCGGGCGCTCGGCCAGCCTGTATTTCAAGGGCGTGAAGATCCTCGGCGCGCCGGTGTTCACCTTCCCGCTCTCGGACGAGCGGCGCAGCGGGTTCCTCGCGCCATCGCTGTCGATCAACTCGCGCACCGGCGGCGAGGTCGTGGTGCCGTACTACTGGAACATCGCCCCGAACCGCGATTTCACTTTCTATCCCGGGGTCAGCGTCCGGCGCGGCGCGCAGCTCGGCGGCGAGTTCCGCTACCTCGAGCCCACGTATTTCGGCGGCGTCCGCTTCGAGATGAACCCGTCGGACCCGAAGACGCACAGCAGCCGCTATTACTACGACCTGCACAACACGTTCACCAACTGGGCCGGCTGGTCGGGGAACTGGGTGGTGCGCGGCGTCTCCGACGACGACTACTTCATCGACTATTCCCGTTCGATCCTGAACAGCTCGCAGCGCGTGCTGCCGCGGACCTTCAGCGCGTCGCGCTCGCTGGGCCGGGACTGGTCGCTGCTGTTCAGCCTGCAGTCGTGGCAGGCGATTCTCGACGCGCGCCCGGGTCCGTACGAGCGCGTGCCGCAGGTGCAGCTCCGGAACGTGCTGCGCGACGTGCACGGCTTCGACGTCGACACCGTGCTCGACGCGACCCGCTTCGCCGCGCCGCTGGCCCGCCAGGTCGACGGTTGGCGGGTGGTGGCCAACCCGCAGGTCAGCTTCCCGATCGTGCGCCCGGGCTGGTCGATCGTGCCGAAGATGTCGCTGCACGCGACCAGCTACCAGCTCGACGACGCGGGCGCGCTGCCGGCCTCGAGCAGCCTGGTCGTGCCGACCTGGTCGATCGACGCCGGCATGGTGTTCGAGCGGCCGGCGCGCTTCTTCGGCCGCGACGTCACGCAGACGCTCGAGCCCCGCCTGTTCTACGTGCGCACGCCGTACCGCGACCAGTCGCGGCTGCCGGTGTTCGACACGACCGTGGCCGACTTCAACTTCGCCCAGCTGTTCTCCGAGAACACCTTCATCGGGAACGACCGCATCGCGGATGTGAACCAGCTGACCGCGGCGGCGGTGTCGCGGGTGATCGATCCCGGGACCGGCGCCGAGCGCTTTCGCTTCGCCGTCGGCCAGCGCCTCTATTTTTCGCAGCAGCGCGCGACGATCCCCGGCATGGCGCCGCCCACCGACCAGCGCTCCGACGTGCTGCTCGCGGCGGCCGGCGACCTGGGGGGCGGCATGAACTTCGACGCCGGGCTCCAGTACAGCGTGCGCGACGGCGGCGTTCCCCGCGCATCCGTGCTGTGGCGCTACCTCCCGGCCGACGGGCGCATCCTGAACATCGGGGCACGCTACCGGCGCGACGAGCTCGGGCAGATCGATACCTCGTGGCGCTGGCCGATCGCCCGCCAATGGACGATGCTCGGGCGACTGAACTACTCGTTCCTCGGCAAGGGCGTCGACCCGATCAGCGGCGTGCCCAATGACCGCGGGGTCATCGAGGCGGTGCTCGGGCTCGAGTACAGCGCCTGCTGCTGGGGCACCAGTCTCGTGCTGCAGCGCTTCCGGACCGCCCAGGGCCAGTCGACGACGGCGTTCTTCCTCCAGCTCGAGCTCAAGGGCCTGGCCCGAATCGGCTCCGATCCGTTTGGTATATTGCGGCGGAACATTCCGGGCTATCGCCTGCCCCACGACCGGCCCGAGCTGCCGTCGCGCTATTTCGGCTACGAGTGATGCTTCGACACCTGCTTTCCCGTCCCGCAGCGGCCGCTCCCGTCCAGCGGCGCCCGGCCACGGCGCGCCGGGCGCCGTCGATTCCGGCCATCGCGCTGGCGCTGCTGGTCGCGCTCGTCGTCCCCGCGCCTGCGACGGCGCAGCCGGGCGCGACGCCGCGTCCGCTCGACCGGATCGTCGCCGTCGTGAACAGCGAGGCGATCACCGCCGGCGAACTCGCGACGCGGATGAAGGTGGCCGAGGCGCAACTGCGGGCGCAGCGCATCGAGGCACCGCCCACCGAGGTGCTGGAGCGCCAGGTGCTCGAGCGGATGATCCTCGATCGCGCGCAGCTGCAGGCGGCGCGCGAGGCCGGGATCCGTGTCGATGGTCCCCAGCTCGAGCGGACGCTCGCCTCGATCGCCCAGGAGAACCGGATGACGGTGCCGCAGCTGCGCCAGCGCGTCGAGCGCGACGGCACCAGCTTCGAGCAGTTCCGCGAGGATGTCCGCGAAGAGATCCTGCGCCGGCGCCTGCGCGAGCGCGAGGTCGACAGCCGGGTGCAGGTCAGCGACGCCGATATCGACGCCTTCCTCGCGGCGCAGCCGCAGGGGGCGGCCGCGGCCGCCGAGCTGCACGTCGCGCAGATCCTGCTGGCGGTGCCCGAGGGGGCGACGGCCGAGCAGATCGAGCGCCAGCGCCTGCGGGGCGAGGAGCTGCTCCGGCAGCTGCAGCGCGGCAACGACTTCGCACGCCTCGCCGCCGCGTTCTCCGATGCGCCCGAGGCGATGAGCGGCGGGTCGCTCGGCTGGCGCAGCGCCGATCGCCTGCCGCAGCTGTTCGTCGACGCAGTGGCCGGACTGGCGCCCGGCCAGGCCACGCCGCTGCTGCGCAGCCCCGCGGGTTTCCACGTCCTGAAGCTGCTCGAGCGGCGCAGCGCCGGCGCGCCGGCGATCGGCAGCGCGCCGGTCACGCAGACGCATGCACGCCACATCCTGATCCGGCCCAACGAGATCCTCGGCGAGGACGAGGCCTTGCGACGCCTGCGCGACATCCGGCAGCGCGTCGAGACCGGCACCGGCGATTTCGCCGAGCTCGCGCGCCAGTACTCGGCCGACGGCAGCGCCGGCCGCGGCGGCGACCTGGGCTGGATCTATCCGGGCGACACGGTTCCCGAGTTCGAGCAGGCGATGACTGCGCTGGCGCCGGGCCAGCTCAGCGAGCCGGTGCGCACGCCGTTCGGACTGCACCTGATCCAGGTGATCGAGCGGCGCACCGACGCCGCCTCGCCCGATCGGGTGCGCCAGGCCGCGCGCCAGGCGCTGCGCGAGCGCCGCAGCGACGAGAACTACCAGGACTGGCTGCGCCAGCTGCGCGACCGCACCTACGTCGAGTACAAGCTCGAGGGCTAGGACCTCCGTGCGCCCGGTGTCCGGTCACGTCGCGCGCCGGCGCTTCGGGCAGCATTTCCTCGTCGACCGGTCCGTGATCGCCGCGATCGTCGCGGCGATCGATCCGCGCCCCGGGCAGGCGATCGTCGAGATCGGCCCGGGGCTGGCGGCGCTCACGGCGGCCCTGCTCGAGCGGGTCGACCGCCTGCATGCGGTCGAGATCGATCGCGACCTTGCGGCCCGGCTGCGCCGCCGCTGGGGGCCGGAACGCCTCGCGCTGCACGAGGCGGACGCGCTGCGCTTCGATTTCGCGGCGCTCGAGCCGGCTGGCGACGCCGCGCCGCGGCTGCGCCTGGCGGGCAACCTGCCGTACAACATCTCGAGTCCGCTGCTGGTGCACCTGCTGGCGTTTCGCGGGCGCGTCGAGGACCAGCACTTCATGCTGCAGAAGGAGGTCGTCGACCGGATCGCGGCGCCGCCCGGCGGCGGCAGCTTCGGGCGCCTGTCGGTGCTGATGCAGGCCTTCTACGAAGTGGAGGCGCTGTTCGACGTGCCGCCCGGCGCCTTCGATCCCCCGCCGGCGGTCGAGTCGGCCGTGGTGCGGATGACGGTGCGCCGGGACGTCGCTGCCGAGGACCCGGCGGCCCTGCAGGAGGTGCTCGCGGCGGGCTTCGCGCAGCGGCGCAAGATGATCCGCAAGACCCTGCTGCCCTGGCTCGCCGCGCACGGGGTGCCCGATCCCGGACTCGATCCGGCGCTGCGTCCCGAGGACCTGGACGTGGCGACCTGGATCGACCTGGCGGCACGGGTGCGGGGCGCGCCGGCTCATTGACGCAGGCGCCGATTCGGCGCACAGTCTGGCAGCACGCGCCCCGCCGGTCGGCGGGGTCGCTCCTGCAGCGGCCGGTTCGCCGGGAGGTGTAATGGCCGATATCACCGGACCCCTGGGCGGACGCGCCGCCGCCGGCGAGCGGCGCTTCATGTTGCGGGCGCTGCAGGGGTTCTGCCTGCTCGCGGTCGCAGCCTGTATCGGGCTGCTGGGGGTGGCGCTGGTGGCGATGGTCGCTGCCGATGCGTCGACCGCGCGCACGATGCGGGCGGCGATGCTGCATCCGGGCCTGACCGTCCTCGCGCTGATGCTCGGCGGCGCGGCCGTCACGGCGGCCCGGATCGGGCGGCTGCAGGAGGATCGCAATCTCGCGCGCCTGCGCGAGCGCGTCTACTTCGTCGCGACGGTGGCGGCGCTGGTGCTGGCCCCTTCCGCGCTGCTGGGGTGGCGCTGGGCGTTCGCGCCGCGCCCGGTCGCCGGCATCGGCGTGGTCCTCGCCATGGAGTGGATCGCGCTGGCGATCGTGCTGCTGCTGCTGTTGCGCAACGCCCGCGACGCGCTGCGCCTGCGTCCTCAGCCGGGCGCGCGTTCGATCAGCTCGATCTTGTAGCCGTCCGGATCCTGGACGAAGGCGATCACCGTGGTGCCGCCCTTCACGGGGCCGGCCTCGCGCGTGACCGCGCCGCCGCCCGCGCGGATGCGCTCGCAGGCGGCAGCCGCGTCGGGCACCTCGATCGCGAGGTGGCCGTATCCGGTGCCCGGCTCGTAGCGATCGACGCCGTAGTTGTAGGTGAGCTCGATGACGGCATGGCTCGATTCGTCGCCATAGCCGACGAACGCCAGCGAGTACTTCTGTTCGGGACGATCGGTGGTCCGCAGCACCCTCATGCCCATCAGGCGCGTGTAGAAATCGATCGAGCGCTGCATGTCGCCGACGCGCAGCATCGTGTGCAGGATTCGCATGACTGGCCTCGCGGTCCGGTGGTTGGGGGCTCGCGCTCCTCGGGTCCTATCCGACCGGCATGTCGTCGGGGAAGTCGCGCAGCCAGGCCCGGGCGCGTTCGAAATCGGGGAACAGCTCGCCGACCGTCGACCAGAACCGCGGTCCGTGGTTGAGCTCGCGCAGGTGCGCGAGCTCGTGCGCGATCACGTAGTCGACGATCTCGAGCGGGAAATGCACCAGGCGCCAGTTGAGCCGGATCGCGCCGTCGGGCGTGCAGCTGCCCCAGCGCGTGCGCGCGGACGACAGCGCCCAGCGGGTCGGCGCGTGGCCCAGCCGGGACGCGAACACCGGGATGCGCTCGGCGAACACCTCGCGGGCCCGCGCCTGCAGCCAGGACTGGACCCGGTCGCGCAGCTGCTCGGCGCCGGCCTGCGGCGGCAGGCCGATGCGCAGCCGGTCGCCCTCGCGCGAGATGCCGCGCGCCCCGGGGTCGAGCGTGAGCGTGAGCGTTTCGCCGAGGAAGCGCAGCGACGCGCCGTGCTCCCAGCGGATCGAGACCCGTTCGCGTCGTGCCGCGTAGGCGCGCCATTCGACCAGCTTGCGCAGGATCCAGCGCGCCTTCTCCTGCAGCGCACGCTCGATCTCGGCGATCGGGACCCAGCGCGGCGCCGTGACGCGCAGTCCGCGATCGTCGATCACGAAGCCGATCGTGCGCCTGCGCGAGCGCCGCAGCTCGTAGTGGACCGGTTGCTCGCACAGCATCGTCGCGCGCAGGCCGGTGCTCGCGCGCGGCGGCGCGGGCGGCGCCGCGGGTTGCAGATCGAACAGCGGGAGGGACAACTGCAGCGCGGCGTCGCCGGCGGGCTGCGTGCGGGGGGAAGCTTCGCGGGCCGGTGCAGCGGGCCGCCGGCCGGTTCGTTCTCGGGGACGTTTCAAGCGATCGGGTCCTTCGTCGCGGCCGTGGCCGCTTCGTTGCGATACAGGTGCGGGCTGAGCCGGCGCATCTCCGATTCTATCCAGCCTTCGACTTCCTGGTTCAACTGTTCGGGGGTCTTGCCGGTGCTCTCGATCGGCGCGCCGATCGAGACCGTGATCAGTCCCGGGCGCAGGATGAATCGCCTGCGCGGCCAGCACTCGCCGGAGTTCACCGCGATCGGCACCACCACCGCACCGGTGCGCACCGCGAGCCGCGCGCCCCCCGTCTTGTACTTGCCCTGCGAGCCGGCGCGCGTGCGCGTGCCTTCCGGAAAGAGGATGATCCAGCGTCCCTCGGCGAGCTTGCGCTCGCCCTGCCGGAGGACCTGGTCGAACGCGTCGTTGCCGCGGCTCCGGTCGATGTGGATCATGCCGAGCAGGGCGATCCCCCAGCCGAAGAACGGCAGGAACAGCAGCTCGCGCTTGAACACGTAGCACAGCTCGCGCGGCATCCAGGTCGGATAGAACAGCGTCTCCCAGGTCGACTGGTGCTTCGACAGCAGGATCGCCGGGGCGTCGGGGAGATGCTCGGCGCCGATCACGCGGTGGCGGATGCCGACGATCCTGCGCGCGCCCCAGATGACGAGCCGCGGCCATCCGACCGTGAGGCGGTAGCGCCAGTGCAGCGGCAGCGGCGACCACAGCAGGCACAGCAGCGCGTACGGCGCCACCGTGACCACCTGGAACAGCAGGAACAGGGCCGAGCGCAGCACCAGCCCTGCGGCCCGGGCGCCGCTCATCAGGGGGCCAGCTCGGCGGCCACCGCGGCGAGGTCGACCCGTACCGCGGTATCGGGCGGCAGGCCGCCGTGCCGCATCGTCCTGGCGCCCTTGCCGGTGAGCACCAGGACCGGCCTGCAGCCGGCCGCATGGGCAGCTTCCAGGTCGCGCAGCTGGTCGCCGATCGCGTGGACCTCGGCCGGCGCGGTCTTGAAGCGCCGGAGGATCTCGAGGAACAATCCGGGCCGGGGCTTGCGGCACGCGCAGCCCGCGTCCGGACCGTGCGGACAGAAGAAGATCGCGTCGATGCGCCCGCCGGCGGCGTTCACCGCCTGCTGCATCCGGGTATGGATCGCGGCGAGCGCGGCGAGGTCGAACAGCCCGCGCGCGACGCCCGACTGGTTGGTGGCGACGACGATCCGGTAGCCGGCCCGGGACAGGCGCGCGATCGCCTCGAGGCTGCCCGGAAGCGGCTGCCATTCCCCGGGGTTCTTGATATAGGCGTCGCTGTCGTGGTTGATGACGCCGTCGCGGTCGAGGATGATCAGCTTCACGGCGCGACGACCGCTTCAGGCCGAGGACAGCTTCGAGATGTCGGCCACCTGGTTCATCAGGTGACGCAGCTTCGACAGCAGCGCGAGCCGGTTGGTGCGCACCTGCGCGTCGTCGGCCATCACCATCACCTGCTCGAAGAAGCGGTCGACCGGCTCGCGCGCCTGCGCCATCAGCGTCATCGCGCCGGTGAAGTCGGCCGCGGCCATCCGCGCCTCCACCCGGGGCCCGAGCTCCGCGATCCGGTCGGCCAGTTCGCGCTCGGCGGGCTCGGTGAACAGCGCGCGATCGACCGCGCCGCCGATCCCGTCGCCGGCCTTCCTCAGGATGTTGACGATGCGCTTGTTGGCGCCGGCCAGCGCCTGCGCTTCCGGGAGCCTGGAGAACTCGCGCACCGCTTCGAGCCGTGCCGGCACCGGCGCGAGCTGCGCCGGGCGCTGGTCGACGACCGCGGCGATCTCCTGGGCCGCGAAGCCGCGCTCGCGCAGGTACCCGGCCAGCCGTTCGTGGAAGAAGCCCTCGAGATCGGCGTGGGCGTGCGTCACCCGGTCGCCGAACGCGCGGAACGCGGCGTCGATCAGCGCGTCGAGCGGCAGCTCGAGGCGGCGCTCGACCAGCATGCGGATGACGCCCAGCGCATGCCGGCGCAGCGCGAACGGATCCTTGTCGCCGGTCGGCTGCTGGCCGATGCCGAACAGGCCGGCCAGGGTCTCGAGCTTGTCGGCGAGGGCGAGCACGGTGCCGGTCTCGGTAGCCGGCAGCGCGTCGCCGGCGAAGCGGGGCAGGTATTGCTCGGTGATCGCCCGGGCGACCGCCTCGGGCTCGCCGTCGTGACGCGCGTAGTACGTGCCCATCACGCCCTGCAGCTCCGGGAACTCGCCGACCATGCCGGTGAGGAGGTCGGTCTTGGCGAGCAGCGCGGCCCGGTCGGCCAGGGCCGCATCGGCGCGCAGCAGCGTCGCGACCTCGCGGGCGATCGCGCGCACGCGCTCGACGCGGGCGCCCTGCGAACCCAGCCTGGCGTGGTAGACCACCGATCCCAGCCGCTCGACCCGGGCGGCCAGCGGCGTCTTCCGGTCCTGCTCGAAGAAGAAGCGCGCATCGGCGAGCCGGGGGCGCACCACGCGCTGGTTGCCGTCGATGATGAAGCGCGGGTCGTCGATCGCCATGTTCGAGACGATCAGGAACTTCGGCAGCAGGCGGCCGTCGGCCTCGAACAGCGGGAAGTACTTCTGGTTGGTGCGCATCGTGAGGATCAGGCATTCCTGCGGCACCTGCAGGAACTCGCGCTCGAACTCGCCGACGTAGATCGCCGGCCATTCGACCAGCGCGGTGACCTCGTCGAGCAGCGTCGCGACCTGCGCCTCGTCGCCCAGCGAGGCGCCGAGCGCGGCGGCCCGCTCGCGCAGCACCGACTCGATGCGGGCGCGGCGCGCCTCGAAGGCGGGGAGCACGCGCCCGCGCGACTCGAGCACGCGTTCGTAGTCCCGGGCGTCGTCGATCCGGAGCGGTCCGGCGGACTGGAACCGGTGCCCGTGCGTGACGCGCCCGGACTGCAGCCCGAGCACCGAGGCATCGAGCACCCGCGTGCCGTGCAGCACGAGCAGGCCGTGCACCGGCCGCACGAAGCTGACCGTGGTGCGCCCGTCGGCGAGCTGGTACTGCATCATCTTCGGGATCGGCAGCCGGGCGAGCGCCTGCTCGATGACCGCGGCGACGACCGCGTCGAGCGATTCGCCGGGCGCCGTGCTGCGGTACCAGAAGCACTCCTGCTTGCCGTCGCTGGCGCGCACCAGCGACTCGATCGGCGCCGACTGCCGCTCGGCCCATTTCAGCAGGGCCTGGGTCGGCGCGCCCGAAGCGTCGAGCCCGACCTTCACCGACGGACCCTTGGCCTCGACCCGGCGATCGGCGGCCCGGGCGACGACGCCCTCGACGCGCACCGCGAGGCGCCGCGGCGTCGCGAAGCCGTCGACCCGCGCGCCGGCCTCGGCCAGGCCCCGGTCGTTCAGCCCGTCGACGATGCCGGCGCAGAACGCGTCGCCGAGCCGCTTCAGGGCCTTCGGCGGAAGCTCCTCGGTGAACAGCTCGATCAGCAGCGGCGCGCCGGCCCCGGTGCCGGATGCGGACTCAGGCGGCATGGGCGGGGGTCCTGGACATCGGGAACCCGAGGCGCTCGCGCGCCTCGTAGTACGCCTGCGCGACCGCGCGCGCGAGGTTGCGCACGCGGGCGATGTAGGCGGCGCGCTCGGTGACCGAGATCGCGCCGCGCGCATCGAGCAGGTTGAAGCAGTGCGAGCACTTCATCACCATCTCGTAGGCCGGCAGCGCCAGCCCCGCCGCGATCAGGCGGCGGGCCTCGCCCTCGAAGTCGTCGAAGTGCCGGAACAGCATCGCGGCATTCGCATGCTCGAAGTTGTAGGTCGACTGCTCGACCTCGTTCTGGTGGAACACGTCGCGGTAGCTGATGCCGTCGGTCCACACCAGGTCGAACACGCTCTCGACGCCCTGCAGGTACATCGCGAGCCGCTCGAGGCCGTAGGTGATCTCGCCGGTGGTCGGCTGGCACTTCAGCGACCCGACCTCCTGGAAATAGGTGAACTGGGTCACCTCCATCCCGTTGAGCCAGACCTCCCAGCCGAGCCCCCATGCGCCCAGCGTCGGGGATTCCCAGTCGTCCTCGACGAAGCGGACGTCGTTGGCCGAGGTGTCGATGCCCAGCGCCCGCAGCGACCCGAGGTACAGGTCGAGGATGTCGGGAGGCGACGGCTTGAGCACCACCTGGTACTGGTAGTAGTGCTGCAGGCGGTTGGGGTTGTCGCCGTAACGGCCGTCCTTCGGCCTGCGCGACGGCTGGACGTAGGCCGCCCGCCAGGGCTCGGGCCCGATCGCGCGCAGGAACGTGGCCGTGTGGAAGGTGCCGGCGCCGACCTCCATGTCGTAGGGCTGCAGCAGGGCGCAGCCCTGACTGTCCCAGTAAGCCTGCAACCGCAGGATCACTTGCTGAAAGCTGAGCATCGGGCGGGGAAGACGGACAAAGCCGTCATTCTAACGGGTTTGCTCCCCGTGATCGGCCGCGTGAGGGGGGCGCACGCGCACGCGGGTCATGCGCGCGGGGCGCGCGCCCGCGGCGGTCAGCGCGAGCGCGAGCGCGAGCGCCGGGGCGTTGGCCCAGCGCGCGAACGGCGTCAGGCCGGTGCTGCCGCGCAGGGAGACCGTGAGCGCGCCGGCCGCATGCACGGGCAGCGCATCGATCACGCGGCCGCGCGCGTCGATCGCGGCGGTCACGCCGGTGTTGGTCGCGCGCAGCATCGGCCGGGCCAGCTCGAGCGCGCGCATCCGGGCGATCTGCAGGTGCTGCGGCAACGCCAGCGAGTCGCCGAACCAGGCGATGTTGCTGACGTTGACCAGGATCGTCGCGCCGTCGCGCACCTGTACCGCCAGTTCCTCGCCGAACAGGTCCTCGTAGCAGATGTCGAACGCGACGCGCTGACCGCCGATGTCCAGCGGCGGCTGGGAGCGCGCGCCGCGCCCGAACTCGCCCAGCGGGATCTCCATCAGCGCGACGAACCAGCCGAAGCCGCGCGGGACGAATTCGCCGAAGGGCACCAGGTGGCGCTTGTCGTAGCGCGCCGCGAGCGCGCCGGCGCCGTCGATCACCGCGACGCTGTTGGTGAGGCGCGGTGCCGCCGCCGCGCCGCCGGCGCGTTCCGGCAGCGGCATGCCGATCGCGATCGCGCCGCCGCTGCGCGCGAGATGCTCGCGCAGCGCCGCGCGCAGCGGGGCCGGCGTGGCCGGCCACGGCACGGTCCAGGCGGTTTCGGGCAGCACGGTGAGATCGGCCGGCGCGCGGGCCGCCTCGGCCGCATAGGCCCGCATCGCGGCCAGGCTGCGCGCCGGATCGAACTTCATGTCCTGCGCGACGTTGCCCTGCAGCAGGCGGACCGCGAGCGCGCGTCCGGCCGGCTGCGACCACTGGAGATCGGACAGCGCCCAACCCGCGGCGAGCGGTGCGGCCACGAGCACGGCCGCCGTCGCCGTCGCCGCGCCGCGCCGGGCCGCGAGCGCTGCGCCGAGGCCGTACGCGGACAAGGCGGCGAACGCGCCGATGCCGTAGACGCCCAGCAGCGGGGCGAACCCGGCCAGCGGGCCGTCGACGTGCGCGTACCCGGCTGCCAGCCACGGGAAGCCGGTGAACAGGTAGCCCCGCGCCAGTTCCGCCAGGGTCCAGGCGCCGGCGAAACCCAGCCCCGGGACGGCGATGGCGAGCGCGCCCCGCGCCTGCGCGGTCGCGCCCCGCGCACCGCGCAGCGCCCGCGCCGCGAACGCGCAGGCGGCGGCCGGGAACAGCGCCAGGTAGGCGCCGAACAGCAGCAGCGCCAGCGCCGCGAGCGGCGCCGGCATGCCGCCGTAGCGGTGCATGCTGACGTAGAGCCAGGCGACGCCGGCGACGAACCAGCCGAGGCCGAACGCGAAACCGAGCGCCGCGGCGCGCTTCGGGCCCGCGTCGTCGCGGTCGACGGCGAGCAGCACCAGCGCCACCAGCGCGGCGAGGGCGGCGACCTGCAGCCACCAGGCGCCGGCCGGCGCGAAACTGGCGGCGTGCGCGACTCCGGCGATCAGCGCCGCGAGCGCTCCGGAGGCCAGGCGCCGCGGCACGCTCAGCGGGGGGCCGGCGCGGGTTCGGGTTCGCCGGGCAGGCGCTCGACCAGCAGCAGCTGCGCCCGGCGCGCATCCGCGCGCAGCACCTCGAAGCGGACGCCGCCCAGGTCGATGCGCTCGCCGCGACGCGGCACGCGCCCCAGCTCGTCGGTGACGAGCCCGCCGACCGTATCGAACGCCTCGTCGGAGAATCGCGTGCCGACGGTGTCGTTGAACCGGGGGATTCCGGCGATCGCGCGCACGCGAAAGCGCGGCCCGTATGCGCCCGCCTCGACCGGAACGATGTGATCGCTTTCCTCGTCGAAGTCGAACTCGTCCTCGATGTCGCCGACGATCTGCTCGAGCACGTCCTCGATCGTGATCAGCCCGGCCGTCCCGCCGAACTCGTCGACGACGATCGCCAGGTGCAGGCGATTGCCGCGAAAGTCGCGCAGCAGGACGTCGAGCCGCTGGGATTCGGGGATGAACACCGCCGGCCGGAGCAGGTCCCTGATGCCGACTCGTTCCTCCGTGTAGAGCCGGAGCAGCTCCTTGGCATGCAGGATGCCGACCACGTTGTCGCGATCGCCCTCGACGACGGGGAAGCGCGAATGCGCGGTTTCGATCACGCGGGGCAGGAATGCCTCGCGCGGCTGGCCGATGTCGATCACGTCCATCTGCGCGCGCGGAACCATGATGTCGCCCGCCGCGAGCTCGGATACCTGGAGCACGCCTTCGATCATCGACAGCGCTTCCGCGTCGAGCAGCGAACGCTCGTGCGCCTGTCGCAACACGCCGAGCAACTGCTCGCGGTCCTCGGGAACGCGCAGCAGCAACGCGGCCAGGCGTTCGAGCAGGGGTCTTCGAGGTTCGCTGCCCGAGGCGGGGCCGGACATGGGGTGGCGGGAGGTTGGCGTGCGATCGAGCATACCGGAACGCTCGATGCGCTGCCAAGGCGTTCGGGCGGCACGGCCGCCCGCGCCGGCGCGCCTCAGGCCGGCGCGCCCCAGGGGTCGGCGAAGCCGAAGCGCGCCAGGAGCGCCGACTCGACCGCCTCCATGCGTTCGGCCTGCTCGGGAACTTCGTGATCGTGTCCGCACGCGTGCAGCACGCCGTGGACCACGAGATGGGCGAGATGCGCGAGCGGCTCCTTGCTTCGGGCACGCGCCTCGCGCCGCACGATCGGGATGCAGATCACGATGTCCGCGTGCACCCGGGCGTCCGGCGCCGGATAGGCGAAGGTGAGCACGTTGGTGGCGTAGTCGCGGTGCCGGTACTGCGCGTTCAGCAGGCGCGCCTCGCGCTCGCCGACGAAACGCAGCGTGAGCGTCGCGTCGGCGTCGATGGCCGCCGCCACCCAGCGACGCAGCCTCGATCGCTCGGCCGGCAATGCGCGCACGCCGTCGCCCAGCTGGATCGCGAGCGACAGCGCCGGCCGCGCGGGCGCGCCGGCCCGGCGCCGGGCCGATCCGCGCGGCCGGGCCGGTTCAGCGCTTTCCCGGCTGGACCTGCGCATACGCGTCGACGATGCGCGCCACCAGCGGATGGCGCACGACGTCGGAGCTGTCGAACTCGGTGAAGGCCAGCCCGCGCACCTTGCGCAGCACCTGGCACGCCTCGATCAGCCCCGACGCCTGTCCCTTCGGCAGGTCGATCTGCGTGGTGTCGCCGGTGACGACCGCCCGCGAGCCGAACCCGATCCGGGTGAGGAACATCTTCATCTGCTCGGGCGTCGTGTTCTGGGCCTCGTCGAGGATGATGAACGAGTTGTTCAGCGTGCGGCCGCGCATGTAGGCGAGCGGCGCGATCTCGATCGCCTGCTTCTCGAACATGCGCGCGGTGCGGTCGAACCCGAGCAGGTCGTACAGGGCGTCGTACAGCGGCCGCAGGTACGGGTCGACCTTCTGCGCCAGGTCGCCGGGCAGGAAACCGAGCCGCTCGCCGGCCTCGACCGCGGGACGGGTCAGCACGATGCGCTGGATCGCGTCGCGCTCCAGCGCGTCGACGGCGCAGGCCACCGCGAGATAGGTCTTGCCGGTGCCGGCAGGGCCGGTGCCGAACGTGATGTCGTGCGACAGGATGTTGCGCAGGTACTCGCGCTGGCGCGGCGTGCGTCCCTGGAGGTCGGCGCGGCGCGTGTGCAGGATCGGTGCGTCGGCGTCGGACTGCACGGGGCTCGCCGCGCGGACCGGGGCCTTCAGCTCGACCAGCCCGAGCTGGACGTCCTCCAGCGACAGCGGCTGCCCGGCGCGGGCGTAGAAGCGCGCCAGGGCATCGACGGCCCGGCGCGAGGCGGCGGCGGCGCCCTCGACGCCGAAGCTCGCGCCGCGCCGCGTGATCCGCACGTCGAAGGCTTCCTCGATCTGCCGCAAATTCCGGTCGAGCGCGCCGCACAGGTTGGCGAGGCGGCGATTGTCGGCGGGGTCGGGCGTGAACTCGGTCGGACGGGATCTCAAATCGGCGGTCTCGGATGCGTCAGTGCGCCAGCGCGGGTTGTTGCGCGAATACGCCCACGCCCGAGATTGTAGAACCGCCGGTCGGTGCCTGGATCTGGTAGCTGAGCCCGAGCCGGGCCGCGTTCGGTCCGAACAGGCCGCCGCGCAGGTCGACCGTGCATCCCGCTGCCCCGCAGGCGAGCGGCCCGCTGCCGGTCGTGCTCGCGCCGACGCTGCCGCTGAACGTGTAATTGGAGGCCGCGCCGGTCGTCAACGTGCTGCGCGAGGGATCGGCCGCACCGCCGGTGGTGCTGAAGCCGTAGCTGCCGTCGCCGATCGAGACCGTGCCTTCCAGTCCGATCCGCACCTGCGTCGGCCCGAAGACGACCCCCGCGGACCCGCTGAAGGTGCCCGGCACGACGCTGCCGCCGCTGATCGTCGGCATCGTGGCCCCGATCAGCTGGTAGCCGAACTGGCCCTGCGTCGGCACCGTCGTCGCGGGAACGCCGACCAGATAGTGGATGCCCTCGTTGGGCGACAGCGTCCGGTCGGCCGGGAGGGTCAGGCTCGCGAGCAGGCCTCGCACCTGGAGCGTGCCGTCGGTCCATCGGCCCCAACTGGTGAAGGCATCGGCCCCGGCCTCGGCCGCCGTCGCGGTGCCGCGCGCCAGGCAGTACGAGAGGAAGCCGCAGCCGCCATCGGCATCGAAGCCTACCGATTCGAGGCGACCCTGCGCATCGAGCCTGAAGGAATTGCCTGTCGAGGTCAGCTGGGACCAGTCGAAGACGCCCAGCACGCGGGGCAGGCCGCGCAGGACGACCGAGCGCTGGTCGCCGATGGTCCCGTCGCCGGACAGCGGTGGCGGATCGTTCGGATCGCCACCGTTGCCGTTGCCCGATCCGTTGCCGTCGCCACTGCCGGATCCGTTGCCATTGCCGGAGCCGTCACCGCTGCCGGACCCATTGCCATTACCGGATCCGTCGCCGTTGCCCGATCCGTCGCCGCTGCCGGACCCATTGCCGTTGCCCGACCCGTCACCGCTGCCGGATCCGTTGCCGTTGCCTGACCCGTCACCGCTGCCGGACCCATTGCCGTTGCCCGACCCGTCACCGTTGCCGGACCCGT
>JBDHRX010000171.1:0-4958 GCA_039807785.1 Burkholderiaceae bacterium | reverse complement strand
GGGCGCCGCGCTGGCCGCGGCCGCGGGGCGCGACGGCGCGCGCGCCGGAAACGCCTGAGATGCCCGCGGGTCCCGCTCCCGGATACGGGCCCGCGCCGGGCACGAGGCGTCGGATGCCGGGGAACGGGGTGCCGGGGAACGGGGTGCCGGGAAACTGAGTGCCGGGAAACGGGACGCCAGGGAACCGGGCCCGGAAACCGGCCGCCAGACCTCAGACGGGCACCGCGAACAGGTCGTGCGCGTCGGTCTCGACGATGCGTACCATCAGCTCGTCGCCGGGCCGCAGCGCTCGCGCCTGCGCCTCGCCGTCGAGCGCCACGTAGACCAGCCCGTCGATCTCGGGCGCTTCGCCGGCGGAGCGCGCGGCCGCGCGCCAGGCGCCCGCCCCCGGGTCGTGCTCGATCGCGTCGACCATCACCGGGCAGGTGCTTCCCACCCGCCGCCCCAGCCGGCGCGCGCTGATCTCCGACTGCAGCGCCATGAAGCGCGCGCGGCGCGCTTCGCGCACCTCTGCCGGCAACTGCCCGGGCAACCGGTTGGCCGCGGCGCCGTCCACCGGCGAATAGGCGAAACAGCCGACGCGGTCGAGCTCGGCCTCGCGCAGGAAGGCGAGCAGGTGCTCGAACTCCTCCTCCGTCTCCCCGGGGAAGCCTGCGATGAAGGTGCTGCGGATGGTGAGCTCCGGGCAAGCGGCCCGCCAGGCGCGGATCCGCTCGATGTTGCGCTCGCCCGAGGCGGGCCGCTTCATCCGCTTCAGGACGGCCGGATGCGAATGCTGGAACGGGACGTCGAGATAGGGCAGGACCCTGCCTTCGGCCATCAGCGGCACCACCTCGTCGACATGCGGATACGGGTAGACGTAGTGCAACCGCACCCGGGCGCCGAGCGCCGCGAGCTCCCGGACCAGCTCGGTCATGCGCGTGCGCACCGGGCGGCCCGCGACGAAGCCGGTGCGATAGCGCAGGTCGACGCCATAGGCACTGGTGTCCTGGGACACCACCAGCAGCTCCTTCACGCCGGCCTTCACCAGCGCCTCGGCCTCGCGGACCACCTCGCCGATCGGGCGGCTCACGAGGTCTCCGCGCATCGAGGGGATGATGCAGAAGGTGCAGCGATGGTTGCAGCCCTCCGAGATCTTCAGGTACGCATAGTGCCGGGGAGTGAGCTTCACGCCGCCGGGAGGCACCAGGTCCACGAAGGGGTCGTGCGGCTTCGGCAGGTGCGCGTGCACATGGGCCATGACCTCGTCGGCCGCGTGCGGGCCGGTCACCGCCAGCACCTTCGGATGCACCTCGTCGACCAGCGTCCCGCCACCGGCGCCGCGGCGCGCCCCGAGGCAGCCGGTCACGATCACCCGGCCGTTCTCGGCGAGCGCCTCGCCGATCGCGTCGAGCGACTCCTGCACCGCCTCGTCGATGAACCCACAGGTGTTCACGACCACGAGGTCCGAGCCGCCGTAATCGGCGGCGATCTCGTAGCCTTCGGCCCGCAACTGCGTCAGGATGCGCTCCGAATCGACCATCGCCTTCGGGCAGCCGAGCGAGACGAAGCCGACTTTCGGTATGGCACCGCGGCTGCGCCGCCGTGAGCGTTTCTCGAGGACTGTCATCGATCGCCTGCGTGCAACGCCGGGGCGAGGCCAAGGAAAGCGCTGCGCCAAGACCCGGCTGTGGAAAGGTTTCGCATCCGAACTCTATACGGAACGAGCGTTCGGGATGGTCGAGAGCGCGCCGAACGACCAAGCGGTCGCCGCCTGCGCGGGCTGCGTACGGCGGCTATCATCGCCGGGCCGGCTGCTCATGCCGCCCTCGCTGGCGCGGCTCGCCGGCCGGGCCGGAGCGCGACGGCGATGCGGGACGCTACTTCTTGTCGCCGGGGCCCTGCCCGGGCGCGCCCGGGAACGGGAAGTTCTGGAACATGTTGCGGGTCTGCGCCTGCATCTGCTCCTGCATCTGGACGAACAGGTTCTTGCTCTGCTCGATGTAGTTGCCCATCATCGTCTGGATCATCGGCGCCTGCACCGACATGAACTGCGCCCACATCTCGGGGTTCGGCATGCCCTTGGCGTCGTAGAAACCCTTCGATTGCTCCTGCATCTTGTTCTGGATCTCGACGAAGGCCTGCATCGTCTTCTCCAGGTACGCGCCCATCATCCCCTGCATCGCATGCCCGTAGAAACGGATGATCTGCGCGAGCATCGGCGACGAGAACAGCGGCGCGCCACCCGCCTCTTCCTCGAGGATGATCTGCAGCAGGATGCTGCGGGTCAGGTCCTCGCTGCTCTTGGCATCGACGACCTTGAAGTCCTCGTTCTCCAGCACCAGTTGCTTGACGTCGGCCAGCGTGATGTAGGCGCTCGTCTGCGTGTCGTACAGGCGTCGGTTCGGGTACTTCTTGATCAGTCGGGTGGCGTTCGCCATCGCGTTCTCTCCAATCAGCCCATGTGCAGGCCGCCGTTGCACGAGAAATCGGCGCCGGTCGTGAATCCGGCGTCGTCGGTCGTCAGCCAGCCGACGATCGAGGCGATCTCCTCGGCCCGGCCGAGCCGCCGCACCGGGATCGACTGGATGATCTTCTCGCGCACGTCCTCGCGCACCGCCATCACCATGTCGGTGCCGATGTAGCCCGGCGAGACCGTGTTCACGGTCACGCCCTTGCTCGCGACCTCCTGGGCCAGCGCCATCGTGAACCCGTGCATGCCGGCCTTGGCGGCCGAGTAGTTCGCCTGGCCGAACTGCCCCTTCTCGCCGTTGACCGACGAGATGTTGACGATCCGGCCCCAGCCCTTGTCGAGCATGCCGTCGATGACCTGCTTGGTCACGTTGAACAGCGAGTTCAGGTTGGTGTCGATGACCGAGCGCCAGTCCTCGAGCGACATCCGGCGGAACACCCCGTCGCGGGTGATGCCGGCATTGTTCACCAGGATGTCGACCTGCCCGATCTCGGCTCTGACCCGCTCGAACGCGACCGCGGTCGAATCCCAGTCGGCGACGTTGCCGACCGAGGCCTGGAAGCTGTAGCCGGTGGCCTTCTGCTCGGCCAGCCACTTCGCGTGATCACGTGTCGGCCCGCAACCGGCGATCACGAGGAATCCCATGTCGTGGAAGCGGCGGCAGATTGCGGTGCCGATCCCGCCCATGCCGCCGGTCACGTAGGCGATCTTCTTGCTCATCGGTGTCTTCCTCTCTGTCTTTGGGGATGGCCCGGGCCGCTCCGACGGCGTTCCGCCCGTGCCGGGTCAATGTTCTCGCGCGCTCGATCGATGATGCCGCTGCTGCTCCCACCTCCCTGTTGCCGGTTCGCCCCTCGTCGCGCCGATCACCGCCCCGCCGTTGCCCGGCCCCGACGCTACTCGGCCTTCTCCTTGACGTAGCTGCCCGGCGCAGGCTCGAGCGCCGGGTAGCGCGCGTTGCCGGGCTGCTTCGGCGCCGCCCGGCGCTCGCCGCCGAAGCCGCCGAGCCAGCGCATCCAGTCGGGCCACCAGCTGCCCGGATGCTCGGTAGCGGCGGCGAACCAGGCGTCGGCATCCTCGGGCAGCGATTCGCCCAGCCAGTGGCTGCGCTTGCCCTTGGAGGCCGGGTTGATGACGCCGGCGATATGCCCGCTCGCGCCGAGCACGAAGCGCAGCGGCCCGCTCAGCAGCTTCGTCGATTCATAGGTGCCATGCCAGGGAACGATGTGGTCCTCGCGCGAGCCGTAGACGTAGGTCGGCACGCCGATCTCGCCCAGGTCCACCGGCACGCCGCAGCAGATCAGGCGGCCCGGCTCGCGCAGCTCGTTCTGAAGATAGGTATGCCGCAGGTACCAGCTGTACATCGGGCCCGGCAGATTGGTGCTGTCGGCGTTCCAGTACAGCAGGTCGAAGGCCGGCGGCGCTTCGCCCTTCAGGTAATTGCTGACCACGTAGTTCCACACGAGGTCGTTGGGGCGCAGGAAGTTGAAGGTCACCGCGAGCTCGCGCCCGTGGACCACGCCGCCGCCGCCGATGGTCGACTCGCGGTAGGCGACGAAGTTCTCGTCGATGAACACCCCCAGCACGCCCGGGTCGGAGAAATCGAGGAAGGTCGTGAGCAACGTCATCGACTCGACCCACTTCTCCGCGCGCGCGGCCAGCACCGCCGCCGCGGTACCGAGCAGGGTGCCGCCGACACAGAAACCGAGCACGTTGATCCGGGCCTCGCCGGAGATCTCGCGCACCACGCGCATCGCCTCGATGACGCCGGATTCGAGATAGTCGTCCCAGGTCAGGTGGCCCTGGTCGGCCCGGACGTTCTTCCACGACAGCATGAATACCGTGTGCCCCTGCGACACCGCGTGGGCGACCAGCGAGTTCTCGGGCTGCAGGTCGAGGATGTAGAACTTGTTGATGCACGGCGGCACCATCAGCAGCGGGCGGGTGTGGACCGTCGGCGTCGAGGGCGCGTACTGGATGATCTGGATCAGGCCGTTCTGGTAGACCACGCTGCCCGGCGAGGTCGCGACGTTGCGTCCGACCTCGAAGGCCGACTCGTCGGTATGCGAGATGCGGCCCTTGTTCAGGTCGCCGAGCAGGTTCTGCACCCCCTGCCGCAGGCTCTCGCCCCGGGTCTCGACCAGGCGCTGCTGGGCTTCGGGGTTGGTCGCGAGGAAGTTCGCCGGCGACATCGCGTCGACCCACTGCTGCGTGGCGAAGCGGATCCGGTTGCGCGCCTGCGAATCGCCCTCGACGGCGCCGGCCAGCCGCTGCATGAACTCCGCGTTGAGCCGGTAGAAGCCCGCCGCCCAGGCGAACGGGCCCTGCTTCCAGGCATCGCCGGCGAAGCGCCGGTCGTCCGCGACCGGCGCCGGCGCGCCGCTCATCAACGCGCCCAGCCGCTGCAGATAGTCGGCCTGGAGCTCCCCGAGACGCTCCGCGGACAGGTGCACCGGCGCGGCCGGGTCCGGCCCGGGGCGGCCCGGGCGCTGCGCGCGCGCGCCGC
>JBDHRX010000028.1:0-29205 GCA_039807785.1 Burkholderiaceae bacterium | reverse complement strand
GTCCGGACTGATCCGCTCGAACACGGTCTACCAGGCCCCGCCCGACCTCGCCGGGAACCCGAAAGCCGTGTTCCTGGTGAAGGTCGCCCCCGACTGCGCGATCCTGTCGGTGAAGCTGCGCCGCTCCAGCGGCATCGCCGCCTGGGACGAGGCCGCCGAGCGCGGCATCCAGCGCTCCTCGCCGCTGCCGCGGCAGCGCGACGGCAGCTGCCCCCCCGAGATCGAGATCGCGCGCGGGCCGAAGGACGACCGGTGAGCGCGCCCCGGACCGGGGCCGTGCGCGGCGTCCGGCGATACCCGAGGTTTGCGCCACGGCTCGCTATAATCCGCGCTTGGTCGTCATGAGGAGTTTCATGAGGAGACCGTTCCTGGCGCTGTGTCTTGCGCTGGCCCTGCCCCTCGGGCATGCCCAGATGCGCATCGACGTCTCCGGGGTGGGCGCCACCCAGTATCCGATCGCGATCGCCAACTTCGCCACCGATGGCCGCGTGCCGCAGGACGTGGCGAACGTCGTCCGCGGCGACCTCTCCCGCAGCGGCGCCTTTCGCGTCATCGATCCGCAGGCGACGATGTCGGACCTGGCGTCGATCAACTTCCCGGACATCCGCACGCGCGGCGCCGATTCGGTGCTGGCGGGCTCGGTGTCGCGCCTGGCCGACGGGCGCTACGACATCCGCTTCCGCCTGAGCGACGCAGTCCGCCAGAACGCCATCGGCGGCGAATCGCTGGTGGTGACCGAAGCCGACCTGCGCTACGGCGGGCATCGCGTCGCCGACTGGGTCTACGAGAAGATCACCGGCGAGAAGGGCATCTTCTCGACCCGCATCGCCTTCGTGTCCCGGCAAGGCAACCGCTACCGGCTCAACGTCGCCGACTGGGACGGCGAGAACGTCGTCTCGCCGCTGACCTCGCCCGAGCCGATCATCTCGCCCTCGTGGTCGCCCGACGGCACGCGGCTCGCCTACGTGTCGTTCGAGCTGAAGAAGCCGGTCGTCTACGTGCACACGCTCGCCACCGGGCAGCGCAAGCCGGTCGCCAACTTCAAGGGCAGCAACAGCGCGCCCGCCTGGTCGCCGGACAGCCGCACGCTCGCGGTCGCGCTGACGCAGGACGGCCTGTCGCAGATCTACCTGATCAACGCCGACGGCTCGGGCTCGCCGCGGCGACTCACCAGCTCGTCGGGCATCGACACCGAGCCGGCGTTCGCGCCGGACGGCAAGCAGGTCTACTTCACCTCCGACCGCGGCGGCTCGCCGCAGATCTACCGGATCGCGGCCGGGGGCGGCGACGCCGCGCGGGTCACTTTCGGGTCCTCGTACAACGTGAGCCCGCGAGTCAGCCCGGACGGGAAGTCGATCGCCTATCTCACGCGCCGGGAAGGCCGTTTCCTGGTCGCGGTGCGCGATCTCGCAGGCGGCGCCGAGACGCTGCTGTCCGAAGCCGGCCGGGAGGAATCGCCGAGCTTCGCCCCGAACGGACGCTGGGTGATGTACACCACCCAGCTCGGCGGACGCGACTCGCTGGTCGCGGTCAGCATCGACGGCCGGGTGCGCCAGCGCCTGACCTCGAATGCCGGCGACATCCGCGAACCGACCTGGGGGCCCTTCGCCAAGTGACCGCGAAGCTGCCCCGTCGACCACGAACCGTCACCACACAGAGGGCACGATGAAACCGAAGATCCGAATCCTACTGGCCGCCACGCTGACGGCCTTCCTCGCGGCATGCTCGAGCGTCAAGCTCGAGGAGGACGCCGCAGCCAAGGGACCGGCCCCGATCGAGAGCCGGGACGGCGCGGGCGGCGCGGGTGGGACCGGTGCGGCGACGGCCGGCGGCGCGGGCAGCGGACGCTCGGTGGAGCAGGTCAGCGTCGGCGCCACCGACCCGCTCAACGATCCGGCCAGCCCGCTCGCCAAGCGCAGCATCTACTTCGATTTCGACAGCTTCGTGGTCAAGGACGAGTTCCGCGGCACGGTCGAGGCGCATGCGCGCTACCTGCTCGGCAACGACGCCAAGCGCGTGGTGATCCAGGGCAATACCGACGAGCGCGGCAGCCGCGAGTACAACCTGGCGCTCGGCCAGAAGCGCGCCGAGGCGGTGCGCCGCGCGATGTCGGCGCTCGGGGTGGCCGACCGGCAGATGGAGGCGGTGAGCTTCGGCGAGGAGCGCCCGCGCGCCACCGGTGCCGACGAGGCGTCGTTCGCCGAGAACCGCCGTGCCGACCTGGTCTACCAGTAAGGCGGCCGCGTCGATGGTCCCGCGCCGCGCGCTCGCCGCGACCTGCGTCGCCGCCGGCCTGCTGTCGGCCGCTCCCGGCGCGCACGCGCTGTTCTCGGACGACGAGGCGCGGCGCGCGATCCTCGACGTGCGCGGACGCGTGCAGGTGCTGCAACAGCAGACCAACGACCGCCTCGACGCGCTGGAACGACGCATCGAGCGCATCGAGCAGTCGGCGCGCGGGCAGCTCGAGCTGCAGTCGCAGCTCGACGGCATGCGCCAGGAGATCGCGCGGCTGCGCGGGCAGCTCGAGGTGCAGACCAACGAGCTGGTCACGCTGCAGCGCCAGATGCGCGACCAGCTCGCCACCGTCGACTCGCGCATCAAGCGCTTCGAGCCCGTCTCCGCCCAGATCGACGGGCGCACCGTCACCGTCGACCAGGGCGAGCAGCGCGCCTTCGAGGCCGCGCTCGCGCTGTTCCGCAACGGCGACTTCCGCGGCGCCCAGACCGCGTTCCAGCTGTTCCAGGGCCAGTATCCGGACAGCGCCTACCTGCCCGGGGCGCTGTTCTGGATCGGCAGCAGCCAGTTCGCGCTGAAGGACTATAAGGGCGCGATCGCCAGCCACCAGTCGCTGATCGCACGCTACCCGGACAACCCGCGCGCCCCCGACGCACTGCTCAACGTCGGCTACGCGCAGGCCGAGAGCGGCGACCGGCGGGCCGCGCGGGCCACGCTCGAGTCGGTCGTCGCCCGCTATCCGGACAGCCAGGCCGCCCCGCTCGCCAAGGACCGCCTGGCGCAGCTGCCGGCGCGCTGATGCGTGCCGTCGTCCTGCTCTCGGGCGGGCTCGACTCGGCCACGGTGCTGGCCCTGGCCCGTGAACAGGGCCGCGAGTGCCATGCGCTGTCGCTGCGCTACGGCCAGCGCCACGCGGCCGAACTGGACGCCGCGGCGCAGGTCGCGCGCCGCCTCGGCGCGGTGCGCCACGAAGTCGTCGACCTCGACCTCTCGCGCTTCGGCGGCTCCGCCCTCACCGACCCTTCGATCGCCGTCCCCGAGCGACCCGGTGCGCCGGATGCCATCCCGGTCACCTACGTTCCCGCCCGCAACACGATCATGCTGTCGGTCGCGCTCGGCTGGGCGGAGGCGCTCGACGCCGGCGAGATCCATTTCGGCGCCAACGCGGTCGACTACTCGGGCTATCCGGACTGCCGGCCCGCGTACGTGGCCGCGTTCGAGCACATGGCCGGCCTCGCGACCAAGGCCGGGATCGAGGGCCGGCCGATCCGGGTCCGCGCGCCGATCATCGACATGACGAAGGCCCGCATCATCCGCGAGGGCCTGCGCCTCGGCGTCGATTTCTCGATGACGGTCTCGTGCTACCAGGCCGACGACCGGGGCCGTGCCTGCGGGCGCTGCGATGCCTGCCGGATCCGCCGCGACGGGTTCGCGGCGGCCGGGGTTCCGGACCCGACCCGGTATCGGTGAGCCGGTGCACGCCGCCACCGGTGCCGCGCGCCGGCGGCGCGGATCGTTTGACCCGAGGCGGCGCCCATACTAAAATTATGGGCTTCGTACGATGGGTCGTTAGCTCAGCTGGTAGAGCAGCGGACTTTTAATCCGTTGGTCGCTGGTTCGAATCCAGCACGGCCTACCAACACATTCGAGGGCTTGGCAGAGATGCCAGGCCCTTCGTGCGTCTGCGGCGCGGAACACCCCCGCCTACCGGCCGGAGGCCGCCCGATGCGCCTCGTACCCGGCCACGAAGCGCGGCGACACCTGCCGCAGCCGCTCGAGGTCGACGCGCCCGCTGCGCTGGATGTAGGACCACGCGAGGTCCCAGGGCGCGAGCCGCAGGTGCCCGGCGAAATTCTCGTACCAGGCGGCGCTCGCATTCGCGGCCGCGACCAGCTTGAGCACGATCGGCTTGCGGGCGTCCTCGAAGGCCCGCAGCGCGTCGGGGATCGATGCCGGGTGCTCGCGCAGCGCGCCGGCCAGCGCGATCGCGTCCTCGAACGCCAGCCGCGTGCCCGAGCCGATCGAGAAATGCGCGGTGCGCAGCGCGTCGCCGATCAGCACCCGGTTGCCCGCCGACCAGCGCTCGTTCCAGATCTTCGGGAAGCGCCGCCACAGCGAGCGGTTGGCCACGAGCGGATGGCCGCCGAGCGCCGGCGCGAAGACCCGTTCGCAGTACGCCCGGGTCTCGTCCTCGTTCATCCCGGCGAAGCCGGCGCGCGCCCAGGTGGCCGGGTCGCACTCGACGATGAAGGTGCTCATGTCGGGCGCGTAGCGGTAGTGGTGCGCGTTGAAGGCGCCGGCCCCGGTCTCGACGAACGTCTGGGTCAGCGTCTCGAAGCGCTGCGTCGTCCCGTACCAGGCGAAGCGGTTGTCCAGGTACTCGACGCGGGTGCCGAACTCGGCCTCGTGCCCGCCGCGCACGAACGAGTTGACCCCGTCGGCGCCCACCACGAGGTCGAACCCTTCCAGCTCGCGCTGCGCGCGGATCGTCCTCCGGTACTCGGGAACCAGGCCGACGCTTGCCAGCCGCTGCTGCAGCAGGCGCAGCAGCTTCAGCCGGCCGATGGCCGCGAAACCGACGCCGTCGATCGCGATCCGGATGCCGCGGTGGTTCAGCACCAGGTCGGACCATCGCTCCATTTCCGGAGCCACGAGATCGCAGGTCTCGGGGTCGTCGCCGCGCAGGAACTCGAGGGCGCGGTCGGAGAACACCACGCCGAAGCCGAAGGTGGCGTCGGGCGGGTTCTGCTCGACCACGCGCACCTCGATTCCCGCGGAGCGCCGCTTCAGCAGATAGCCCAGATAGAGCCCCGCGGGCCCCGCCCCGAGAATCAGCACCTTCATCGCATTTCCCTCCCCGGACCGCCGGCACGCGGCAGGCGGCGCCGCGCGGCGCTATCCTGTCGCCGGCATCCCGCCGCCAAGCCGCCCGGCCGAACCCGATCATGACGCGCCCGATCTATCTCGACCACCATGCCACCACGCCGGTCGACCCGCGCGTGCTCGAGGCGATGCTGCCGTATTTCGTCGACCACTACGGAAACGCGTCGAGCCGCAGCCACGCGTTCGGGCGGACGGCGGCCGCGGCGGTCGAGGAAGCGCGCGAGCAGGTGGCGCGATCGATCGGCGCACGCTACTCGGAGATCGTGTTCACCGCCGGATCGACCGAGTCGAACGCGCTGGCGATCCAGGGCATCGCGCGGGCGCGCCCCGGATGCCACCTGGTGACGACCGCGATCGAGCATCGTTCGGTGCTCGACACCTGCCGTCGCCTCGAAGGCGCGGGCTGGGGCCTCACGGTGCTCCCGGTCGACCGCTTCGGCCGCGTCGCCCCCGGCGACGTGCAGCGCGCCCTGCGTCCCGACACGGCGCTCGTGTCGGTGATGGCCGCCAACAACGAGATCGGCACGCTGCAGCCGATCGCCGCGATCGGCGCGCTCGTGCGCGAGCGGGGCGCGCTGTTCCACGTCGACGCCACGCAGGCGCTCGGCCGCATGCCGCTGGACGTCGACGCCGCGTCGATCGACCTGCTGTCGCTGTCGGCGCACAAGCTCTACGGCCCCAAGGGCATCGGCGCGCTGTACCTGCGCCGGCGTCCGCGCCGCGTCGAGCTGGCGCCGCTGCTCGATGGCGGCGGGCAGGAGAACGGCCTGCGCTCCGGGACCCTGAACGTGCCCGGCATCGTCGGGATGGGGGTCGCCTGCGAGCTCGCGGCCGGGTCGATCGACGAGGAATGCGCGCGGTTGCGCGCGCTGCGCGAGCGGCTGTTCGCGACGCTCGCGCGCGAGCTCGATGCCATCGCGCTGAACGGCCACCCGGACGAACGCCTGGCCGGGAACCTGAACGTGGGCATCGAGGGCGTTGAGGCCGAGGCGCTGCTGCTCGGGCTCGCGGAAGTCGCCGTGTCGGCGGGCGCCGCCTGCTCGAGCGGATCGGTGAAGCCTTCGCACGTGCTCGAGGCGATCGGCGCCGCGCGCGGCGGCGCGCGGGCGGCGCTGCGCTTCGGGATCGGCCGGTTCAATACCGAGGACGAGATCGACCGCGCCGCGCGGCTCGTCGTCGATCGCGTGCGCCGGCTTCGCGAACGGGCTTAATATTTGCATTTGCAACCATTCTGGCACGGAAGCCCCGCCGCGTGCTCGATCTCGGACAATACGTCCCCTACCTGCTGAACCGGGCCGGCCGGCGCGCCGCCGATGCGTTCACCGGCGAGCTCGCCGCCTTCGGCGTGACGCTGCCGATGTGGCGGGTCATGGCCTCGCTGCGCAACGACGGCCCCCAGCGGCTCGGCGACCTGTCGGTCCTGACGGCGATCGAGGCCTCGACCCTGTCGCGCCTGCTCGGGAAGATGCAGGGCGACGGCCTGGTCCGGCGCACCCGCAGCCGCGGCGACGCCCGCGCGATCACGGTCTCGCTGACCCGGCGCGCCGCGGCCCTCACCGACCGGATCGTTCCGCTGGCGTTGCGCTGCGAGCGGACGGCGCTGCAGGGGATGAGCGACGCCGAGGTCGCCATCCTGAAGCGGCTGCTGGTCCAGATCCACGAGAATCTCGGCCGCTTGATGCATGACAAATCCGCCGATTGATTGCGCTTGCAAGGACCGCGCTTCCCGGTAGCATCGACGGGCGCCCCGCAAGCGAGGGATCCCGATGCTGGAAGGCTGCACCCCCTGGCCCGAAGAAGACGCCGCCCGCTGGCGGCGGCTCGGCCTTTGGGAAGACGTCACGCTGTGGCAGATGCTCGAGCGCACCGCGCGGCAGCTGCCCGACAAGACGGCGCTGATCCACGGCGAGCGCCGCATCGGCTACGGCCGGCTGCTGCAGGACAGCGAACGCCTGGCGCGGCGCCTCGCGGCGACCGGGCTGCGCCCGCTCGACCGCGTGGTCATGCAGATCCACAACGTCCCCGAGTTCGTCCTGGCGTTCTTCGCCCTGGTGCGCATCGGGGTCATCCCGGTGATGGCGCTGGCGCCGCACCGGCACAGCGAGCTCGGCCACTTCATCCGGCACGCCGGCGCCCGCGCGCTGTTCGTGTCCGAGCGCGTCCGCGACTTCGACCACCGGCAGATGGCGGAGGAACTGCGGCCCGAGTGCCCGACGCTCGAGCAGGTGTTCGTCGCCGGCGAGGCGCTGCCCGGCCAGGTGTCGCTCACCCGGCTGCTGGACGACCCGGCCGCCGCCGAGGCCGCCGAGCTGCCGCGGGTCGATCCCGCCGAGGTCGCGCTGATGCTGCTCTCGGGCGGCACCACCGCGCTGCCGAAGCTGATTCCGCGCACCCACAACGACTACGTGCTGAACGCGAAGGCGTCGGGCCGGGTCGCGAGGATCGATGCGTCGACCGTGATGCTGGCGATCCTGCCCCTGGGGCACAACTACAACCTGGCCAGTCCGGGAATTCTCGCCTGCCTCGCCTGCGGCGGGACGGTGGTGCTCGCGCCCGGCCACGGCGCCGAGGTGGTGTTCCCGCTGATCGAGCGCCACCGGGTCACGCTGGTGCCGGCGGCGGTACCGCTGATCACCGCGTGGCTGAACTCCGACCTTCCGTCGCGGCACGACCTGGGCTCGCTGCAGATCGTCCAGAACGGCGGCGCCCGCCTGGCGCCCGAGCTGCGCCGACGGGTGCGCGAGCAATGGGGCTGCATCCCGCAGGAGATCTACGGCACCGCCGAGGGGCTGATCAACATCGTGCCGCCCGATGCCGCCGACGCGCTGATGATGGAAAGCTCGGGCACGCCGGTCTGCGCCGAGGACGAGCTGAAGGTCGTCGACCTGGACGACCGCGAAGTGCCCGACGGCGAGGCCGGCGAGCTGCTCACCCGGGGGCCGTACACGATCCGCGGCTACTACAACGCGCCGCAGACCAACGCCGGCGCGTTCACCGCCGACGGCTTCTACCGGATGGGCGACGTGGTGCGCAAGTCGGGGCGCTTCGTGTTCACCGAGGGGCGCCGGAAAGACCTGATCAACCGCGGCGGCGAGAAGATCAGCAGCGACGAGATCGAGAACCTGATCCTCAAGCACCCGGCCGTCGACGGCTGCTGCGTCGTCGCGATGCCCGACCCGGTATTCGGCGAACGCGCCTGCGCATTCGTCGTCCTGCAGCCCGGCCACTCGCTCACGCTGCCGGAGCTGTCCGGGTTCCTGCTCGGCCAGCGGATCGCGAAGTTCAAGCTGCCCGAACGCCTCGAGATCATCGAGCGGTTCCCGATCAGCCCGGCCGGGAAGATCCTGCGCCGCGAGCTGCGCGAACGAATTGTCGCGACCCTCGCCGCCGAGGCCGCGAACGACCCGTCACGAAGAGGATGACCATGACCCAGACCCTGAACCGCCTGTTCGAGCGCGCCCGCTGGGGCAAGCTCGAGAGCCGCAACCGCATCAAGTACGGTGCCTGCTGCGTGTCGAACTACAACGAGCGCGACGGCACGATCACGGTGCGCGAGCTCGGCCGCATGCAGGTGATCGCCGGCACGCAGTGCGGCATCATCACCAACCAGGGCGCGTACCCCGATCCGCTCGGCGAAGGCAAGGCCTACTTCAGGCAGGTGGCGCTGCACGACGATCGCTTCCTGCCCGAGTTCGAGAAGATCGCCGGCTGGATCCACGCCGCCGGCGCGATCGCGATCCAGCAGATCCTGCACGCCGGGCGCTACGGCGGCATCGACCTCGGGTACTGCATCCAGCCGTCGATCGTGCCGCAGACGCTGCCGCACTTCCGCCCGCCGCGCGAGATCACCAAGGAGCAGATCCGCGCGACGATCGACCAGCACGCCGACGCGGCGAAGCGCGCGCTCAGGGCCGGCTTCGACGGCACCGAGATCACCAGCTTCATGGGCTACCTGCTGGCGAACTTCAACTCCAAGTTCACCAACCGGCGCACCGACGAGTACGGCGGCTCGCTGAAGAACCGCGGCCGCTTCATGTGCGAGCTGATCGACGCGATCAAGCAGGCGCAGGGCGACGCGCCGCTGGTCGTGCGGCTGAACGGGGCCGAGCTGATGGACCGCTGGGGCGGCAACAGCGAGGACGAGTGCTTCGAGCTGATGCAGATGGCGGCCGAGCACGGGGTCGACATGATCAGCGTGACGGTCGGCTGGCAGGAGGCCCCGGAGTCGTCGATCGGGCGCGACATCCCGCCCGGCTACTGGAACCGGCTCGCGACGCGCGCCAAGAAGCTGCTGCCCGACACGCCGATCGCCTTCGGCAACCGGCTGCCCGATCCGGCGATGGCCAACCAGTGCATCGAGAACGGCGACTTCGATTTCTGGGAAGTCTGTCGCCCGCTGCTCGCCGACCCCGACCTGGTGCGCAAGGCGCAGGCCGGCAAGATGAACCAGGTCAAGCGCTGCGTCGGTTCGCTGAACTGCCTGTCGCGACTGTTCCGCGACCTCCCCTACACCTGCACGATGAACCCGCAGCTGGGTCACGAATACGACCCGGCCTACCAGATCACCCCGGCGATCGCGCCGAAGCGGATCATGGTGATCGGCGCCGGACCCTCCGGGATGGAATGCGCGGTGACCGCCGCGCGGCGCGGCCACAAGGTCACGGTCTTCGAGCGCGGCGCCGACATCGGCGGCTCGCTGGCCGGCTACGCGCGCAACGACCTGGCCAACAGCGACGACCTGAAGAGCGTCGTCGACTACTATCGCAGCATGGCGCAGGCGCTGAACATCGAGGTGAAGCTCGGCGCGACCATCGACCCGAAGGCGATGCGCGGCATGCTGCACCAGTACGACGTGGCCGTGGTCGCCACCGGGGCGCGCATCGACCATTCCCTGTTGCCGGAGCCGACGCAGGACGGGCTGCTGGTCGATGCCGCCGAGGTCGCCAGCGGCAAGGTGATGCCGGGCCAGCGCGTGGTCGTGCTCGGCGGCGGCAAGATCGGCCTGACGCTGGCCGAGTCGCTCAAGCACAACCATGGCCGCGAGGTGACGGTGGTCGAGAGCGACAAGCGCATCGCCGGCGACGTGATGCCGTCGTTCAAGTGGCGGCACACCGCGTGGATCGAGGAGCTGGGCATTCCGGCCCACACCGGCTGCCGGGTGCTGGCGATCGGCGACGGCGGCGTCCGGATCCGTCGCGCGGACGGCACCGAGGAATTCCTGCCCGCCGACACCGTGATCGCCGCGGTGCCGCGGCGCCCGAACCAGGAGCTGTTCCACGAGCTCGAGTGGATGATCGACGAGTTGCACGGTTGCGGCGATTCGCTGGTGCCGCGCGGCCTCACGCAGGCGATCCACGATGGCTTCCGTCTCGGCGCCCGTCTCTGAGGCGGCGGCCTGGGCCGACCTGCCCGGCTGGCAGGCGCTGCTCGAGCGCCATGGCCGGCTGTTCGACGCCTGGATCGACGGCGGCTCGGTCGGCGTCGTGTCGCGCGCGGCCGCCGATGCCGGCCATGGCGAGATGCTCGCCTGGACCCGGCGCGCGGGCGCGATGCACGCCGAGCGCCGCCGCTTCGGCGGTTTCGCGGACTGCGGCGCGGCGGTGCTGTTCGTCGCCGAGCCGGGGGCGCTGCCCGCGGTGCACGACGCGCTGCACGGAAACGCGCTCGGCCAGATGAAGCTGCAGCTTCGGCAAGGCGGCATGCTGCTGTACGTGCTGGCGCCGAAGTCGCAGTTGCTCGACGACGGCTACGAGGACTTCCTCGAGACGCTGGGGCTGGCGTTCATGGGAGCCTGCCGATGATCTTCGAAAACCCGGCCGGCGCCCCGGAGCTGGCCTGCAACGCCTGTGGCTGCCGCTGGTTCGACCGGATGACCGGTGCCTGCTACGAATGCGGCGAGCCGGTCGCGCCGCAGGACATCGAGGCTTACCATGCAGCGCTGCGCGCCTTCCATGAACGCGCCGGCATCCGCGCCAACGACGCAACCGGAGAGAGACAGATGGCCGAGCGCTGGTTCGAGGACTACGTGCCCGGCACGGTGCACGATCTGGGTACGGTCACGGTGGACGAGACGGAGGTGCTGGAGTTCGGCCGGCGCTTCGACCCGCAACCGTTCCACACCGACCCCGAGCTCGCCGGACGCGGGCCGTTCGGCGGCATCATCGCCAGCGGCTGGCACACCGGCAGCCTGATGATGCGGCAGTACGCGCTCAACTACCTCTCGCCGGCTTCGAGCCTCGCGTCTCCCGGCGTGGACGAACTGCGCTGGCTCAGACCCGTGCGCCCCGGCGACATGCTGACCGTGCGCGTCACCGTCGAGGAGGCGCGCGCCTCCGCGTCGAAACCCGACCGCGGCGTCGTGCGCTCGCTGATCGAGGTGATCAACCAGCGCGACGAGCCGGTGATGACGATGCGCGCGGTGAACATGGTCGCGCGCAGGCCGGCCCGCGCCTAGGCGCCGCGCCGACCCGGCACCACGCCGCATCGTGCCGGCCCTGCGCCTCCGGATCTCGATCGACGTCGCGGGCATCCGCGCGCGGTTCGCGCGCGAGCGCCCGCCGGTTCTCGACGAGGAGTGGGATGAGCCGGCCTACGTCGGGGAGCGGATCGACGCGTATCGCGCGGCGCTGCGCGTGCTGTCGCGCGACGCCGCCGGCCCCGCGATCGAGGCCGTCTTCGCGGCCGACGCGACCGCGGGCGACCGTGTCGTCGTCATCGCGGCCGACTCCGGCGACGAAGCGGCCCCCGCCGTCTCGGCGCAGGCGATCGCCGCCGCGCTGCGTCCGGTCACCGACGACGCCGGAGGCTGGCGTCGGCACCTCCGGCCGGCCTACTTCGAGCGCCATCGCGCCTGGCGCCGCGAGACCGGGAGCCCGATCGCGCACTGACGCGGATTCCCCGTCCACGCCGCCGCGTCGACGTGCAACGTGATTCGAAGAAAACGGGACCTGACCTTTCCGGACGCAGGGCTATAGTCCGACGCAGATCGCAGGCGCGATCTGCGGCACTGCCGACCTCCTCGGACCACGCGGAAAGGGCTCGACATGAAGCGATGCGCAGCACGGCTGTTCGCCACGGCAATCCTGCTGACCCTGCCCCTGGCGCACGCGGCCGCCCAGGCCGACGCGACGTTCCCGACGCGCCCGGTCAGGCTGATCAATCCGTTCCCGCCCGGGGCGGTGTCGGATGCCATGCTGCGCGGAATGGCGGGCTTCCTCTCGAAGAAATGGGAGCAGCCCGTGGTCGTGGAGAGCAAACCCGGCGCCGGCGGCCTCATCGCCGCCGAGTATCTGGCGAAGTCGCCCCCGGACGGGTACACGATCGGGCTGGTCCTCCCCGCCATCGCCATCGGCGCGGCGACGCGGTCGTCGATGACCTTCGATCCCCTCAAGGACCTCGCGCCCGTCACCCAGCTCGCCAGCATCCCGCTGGGGCTCTTCGCGAATCCCGACCGGCCGTTCCGGACGGTCCCCGAGCTGATCCGGGCCGCGCGCGAGCAGCCCGGCAAGTTGACGTTCGGATCGGTGGGCGTGGGCTCGGGCTCGCACATGGCCGGAGAGCTGTTCAAGGTGCTGGCGAAGGTCGATCTCGTGCACGTGCCCTACAAGGGCAGCGTCGCCGCGCAGGTCGACCTGATCGCCGGCCGGATCGACCTGTTCTTCGATGCCGTGGGCCCGGAGGTCGAGTACCTGAAGGCCGGCAAGGTCAGGATGCTCGGGGTCGCCGACCCGGGCCGATTGCCCGCGTATCCGGAACACGAGACGATCGAGGCTTCCGTGCCGGGCTATGTGGTGAACAGCTGGTTCGGCATGGTGGTGCCGGCCGGGACGCCGGCCGCGCTGATCGATCGCCTGAACCGGGACCTGGTCGAAGCCGTACGCTCGGAAGGGGTCGCCAGCCTGCTCGAAAGTCGCTCCATGGTGGTCGTCGGCTCGAACCCGGCCGCATTCGCGCTCGTCGTCAAGGACGAGATCGAGAAATGGAGAAGGGTCGTCAAGGAAACCGGCATCAAGATCGATTGACCGGACCCACGGCCATGCAAGCCAGAACCCGCGGACCGAGGACGCGAACGTGACGGAAGCGACGGCAACGGATCGCGGACCGGCGCGCAAGAACGTCCTGTTCATCATCTGCGACCAGCTGCGCGCGGACTATCTCGGCTGCTACGGCCATCCCGGCATCGAGACGCCGGTCATCGACCGGCTCGCGCGCCGCGGTGTCCGGTTCTCGAGCGCGTACTGCCAATCGCCCGTCTGCGTGCCGTCGCGCGCCTCGTTCTACACCGGCCGGTACGCGTACAGCCACGGGGTCACCTGGAACAACGTGCCCCTGAACGTGAGCGAGCTGACCATCGGCGACTACCTGCGCCCGCTCGGTCACCGTGTCGGCCTGGTCGGGATCATTCATATCGATCCCGACCAGGCCGGCATGGACCGGCTGGGCGTGCGCCGCGACACGCCGCCGGGCGATCTCGTCGGCCAGGCCGGATTCGAGCCGTGGGAGCGCGACGACCAGTTGCACCCCGACGAAGCGCCCGAGGCCGACTTCGCCTACAACCGCTATCTCCGCGCCCGCGGCTACGAGGGCAGGAACCCCTGGCACAGCCATGTGTACTCGGCCAGCGGCCCGGACGGCGAGCTGCTGTCCGGATGGCAGATGCGCAACGCCCACCTGCCGGCACGAGTGCGCGAGGAGGATTCGGAGACGGCCTATCTGACCGACCGGGCGATCGAGTTCATCGCGGACTCGGCCGGTACCCCATGGTGCCTGCACCTCAGCTACATGAAGCCGCACTGGCCGTACATGGCGCCGGCACCCTACCATCGGCGGTACGCGCCGGACGACGTCCTTCCCGCCAATCGGGCGGCCGGCGAGCTCGACGATCCGCATCCCGTCGTCCGCGCGTTCATGAACCACGAGGACAGCCGAAGCTTCCAGGACGAGCAGCGGCGGCGCCACGTGATCCCCACCTACATGGGGCTGATCAGCCAGCTCGACGCCCATATCGGGCGGGTGATCGATTTCCTGGAGAAAACCGGGCAGATCGACGATACGCTGATCATTCTCACCAGCGATCATGGCGGATACCTGGGAGACCACTGGCTCGGCGAGAAGTACCTGTTCCACGAGGAATCGGTGCGCATTCCGTTGATCGTGGTCGACCCTTCGCCGGAAGCGGATCCCCTCCGGGGCACGGGATCCGATGCGTTCGTCGAAGCCGTGGACGTGCTGCCGACCCTGCTCGACTGGCTGGGCCGCCCGATACCGGCGCACGTCCTGGAAGGGCGCTCGCTCGTCCCCCTGTTGCGGACGGGCACGCCGCAGGCCTGGCGCGACATGGTCGTTTCCGAGCACGACTACGCATTCCTGCAGGCGCGCCTGGACCTCGGGCTCCACCCTTCGAGGGCGCGCTCGTACATGGTTCGAACGCGCGAATGGAAGTACGTGTTCTTCGAGGGGTTCAGGCCCCAGTTGTTCGACTTGCGGCGAGACCCCGGGGAGCGGGTCGACCTGGGCGCGGGCCGCATCCCCGGCGCGCCGGTCGCGGAGATGCACGAGCGCCTGTTCACCTGGATGCGGCAACGCGCCGTCCGCACCACGTTGAGCGATGCGGACATCGAGCGGAGAACCGCTTCCGCGCGGCGCCGCGGAATCCACATCGAGATCTGGTAGCCGTCGCGGCCGGCGCGCGGGGCCGGCACGCGCCGTGCGGGCCGATCGGCGGCGCGCATTCCGGTTCCGACCAGCGAAACAGCGCTCGAAGCGGCGCCCGCGCGGGGCTATAGTCTCGGCACCGCAAGGCGAGCGAGGCTCGCCGCATCCACCGAGGAAGCCGAGATGAATGCCGTGGAACCCCGGGTCGAGGCCGACGTCCTGCGCGAGGACGACGGAGCCGTCTGCTACCTGACGATCAATCGCCCGAACGCCGGGAACAGCCTTTCGCACGCCACGGTCGAGGCGCTGCTGGCGCAGCTCGAGTCGCTGCGCCGGCACGACCGGATCAGCGTCGTGGTCCTGACCGGCGCCGGCACCCGCTTCTTCTGCGCCGGCCACGACCTGCGCGAGGCCGACCCCGAGCGCGACATCGAGGACGGCCGCGACTCGGCCGGGCATCTGGCCGACCTCGTGCTCGCGATGCGCGCCCTGCCGCAGATCGTGATCGCGAAGGTCCATGGCATCGCGACCGGCGGCGGCTGCCAGCTCGTGGCCGCCTGCGACCTCGCGATCGCCTCCCGCGAGGCCCGGTTCGCCACGCCCGGCGTCAACATCGGGCTCTGGTGCTGGGGCCCGATGGTGTCGCTCACCCGCTGCGTGACGCCCAAGAACGCGATGAACATGCTCGCGCGCGGGCGCCTGTTCGACGCCGAGCACGCGTTCAGGATCGGGCTCGTGAGCGAGGTCGTCGATGCCGGCGCGCTGGACGCGACGGTCCGGCAGGTCGCCGAGGAGATCGGGTCGAAGTCGAGCTACACGCTCGGACTCGGCAAGCAGGCCTTCTACCGGCAACTCGAGATGACGACCGAGGCTGCGCTGGCCTACGCCGGCGAGCTGTCGGCCCGCAACAGCCAGCACCACGACGCCCGCGAGGGGATCCAGGCGTTCCTCGAGAAGCGACCGCCGCGCTGGACCGGCCGCGGCGGCTAGGGCCGGCGCCGCCTCGAATCAGTTCACGGAGATCTTCGCCCGCTTGACGACCCGGGTCAGGGTCTCGACCTCCTCGGCGATGAACCGCCTGGTCTGGTCGGGCCCGAAGCCCGGGTGCGGCTCGATCGATGCGCGCTTCAGGCCGTCGAGCACGTCGGGGCGCTTCATCACCTCCTGCGTGGCGGCCGCGATCTTCGCGAAACGTTCGCGGGGCATGCCGCTGGGAGCGGCCAGGAGCGCGTAGGCGGGCACCACGGCGTCGATGCCGGCCTCCCGGGCCGTCGGCACTTCCGGCGCCAGCTCGGAGCGCTTCTCGGCGAGCACCGCCAGCAGGCGGATCCGTCCCTGGCGATGGAAGGGCAGCATGACCGACAGCGCCTCGACCGCGCAGTCCACGGTGCCGCCGGCCAGGTCGTTCATCACCGGGCCGCCGCCGCGGTACGGGACATGGGCGATCTCGATGTTGCCCGCCTGCATGTTGAAGTACTCGCCGCCGATGTGCGCGGCGCTGCCCAGGCCCGAGCTGCCGCGTGACAGCTTGCCGGGGCGGCGCTTGGCGTCGTCGACGAACTCGCGCACGGTCTGGGCCTTGACCGACGGACCGACCGCGAGCGCCAGCGGCTGCGAGCCGATCATCGCGATGGGCTCGAACGCGGTCAGCGGATCGAACGGCATCGGATCGCGCGTGATCGCGACCAGCACCGCCGACGAGGACACGTGCATGATCAGCGTCCGGCCGTCGAACGGGGGCTGCAGGGCGGCCTGCGCACCGATCAGGCCGCCGGCGCCGGTCTTGTTCTCGACCACCACCGTTTCGCCCAGCGCCTCGCCGAGCGGGCCGCTGATCAGGCGCGCGGTGAAGTCGGCGTGCCCGCCCGGCGGGAACGGCACGATCAGCTTGATGGTCCGGCTGTCGGCCTGCCCCAGGGCGTTGCCGCCCATCCCGGCGAGGGCGAGACCCGATGCGCGAGTCAGAAAACTCCGGCGTGACATGATTTGCCTCCTCTCTGGTGTAACGGGTTCACGGACGCGGATGGACCGATCCGGGCGACGTGCGCAGCAGTTCCGACAGGCGCCGTTCGACCGGCTTCTCCGAGGCCGTCTTCGGGATCTCGTCCAGAAGCTGGATGAATCCGGGCACGGCATTGCGCTCGACGCGCTGCGCGAGGTACCCGAACATCTCGTCGGGCCGCCAGTCGTCCCGGTTCCGGAGCACGACCGCCGCCACGATATCCTTCTCGCCGGCCGCGGCGTTCGCGGCCGCGATGCCGTAGACGTAGACGTCGGCCACGTTCGGGTGCTCGGCAAGCTCCTTCTCGATGAAGCTGGCGGAGATGAACTCGCCGTTGCGCCGGATCTCCTGCCCCTTCCGGCACACGAAGTAGAGCCAGCCGTCGCGATCGCGGTACCCGATATCCCCGGTCCGCAGCCAGCCGCCGCGCGTCTTCGCGCTCGAGGCCTCGGGGTTGCCGTGGTACTCCACCCTGACCGGCCGGCCGTCGCCGTGCCGGAACACGATCTCGCCGTGCTCCATCGGCGCGCATTCGCTGTCGTCGTCGCGCACGATCCGCGCGACGAAGCCCTCGACCGGCCTGCCGACGCTGCCGACCGGGCCGACGCCGGGAGGATTGACGACCATCCCCCCTTCGGCGGTGGCGTAGAACTCGAGGATGTCCACCTTGAACCGCTCGCGGAACGGCTGCCACAGGTCGCGGTGCATCCCCGAGCCGGTGATCAGGCGCAGCGGCGTCTTCCCGTCCAGCGGTCCGGGCGGCTCGGCGTAGATCGCCGCGTACATGCCGCCCAGCGCGGTCATCGTCGTGCACCCGAAATCGGCGATCACCTGCCAGAGGCGGCTCTTGGTGAAGCGGCGCGAAACGACGAGCGGAATCCCGCTGTAGAGCGCGACCGCCAGCGACTGGTTCTGCGCGTTGCCGTGGGTGAGCGACAGGCCGGTGTACATCACGTCGTCGGGGCGGATGCCGAACAGCGCGGGCAGCCCGTGGCCGCGATGCCAGAACCTGCGATAGCTGCCGACGATCGCCTTCGGGTCCCCGGTGGTGCCCGAGGTGAACATCATCCGCATCGTCTTGTCGAGGTGATCGCCACGGATCGGCGGCGCCGCCTCCGGATCGGCCTCGCCGACGACCGTCTCGAAGGGCACGAACCCGGCCGGGGCGGGCGCCGCTGCGCAGCCGTCGACGCTCCAGACCCATTCGACCCGGGTGCCGGCGACCGCGTCGGCCAGGCTCGCCACGCAATAGTCGGCGGTGACGACGCCGCGGCATTCGCTCGCGGCAAGCAGGTACCGCAGCTTGATGCCGCGCGCCCTCGGATCGATCGGCACGAACACCGAGCCGACGATCGCCGAGGCGACCATCGCCTCGACGAACTCGGGGTGGTTCTCCATCATGATCGCGAAGCGATCGCCTTCGCCGATCCCGGCGCGCGCGAGCGCGCTCGCGATCCGGCGCGCCCGGTCCCACAGGCTGCGATGACTCATCGACCGGACCGAGTACCCGCCGCCCTCGTCGATCGCCACGAACCTCAGCAGCTCGCGCTCCGCGACGCCCGGGATCCGACTTTGCCGCTCGACCAGCTGGGCGAGGGTCAGCGCTTCGTCCATGCACGACCTTTGAGCAGGATGCGGAATGCCGGAACGTCCGGACCCGGGCCGGCGCCGCCCGTGCGCCGCGGGTTCCCGGAGCAGCGCACCGGCCTTCCGCATCGATGCGCCCCGGGTCGCAGTCTATTGATGACTAAATTGTGGGTCAATATACTGACTCAATGTTCAAAATCGATCCGCGACCCGCCCGCGGCCTCGCGCGGCGCGGTCCGCGACGCCGGCCGGGGCAGGAGCCGAAGCGCCATGGATGAGTCGTTCGAGCGCACGCGACGCGTGGTCACCGGAGAGAGCGGCCTCGGCCCCTACGGCCAGGTGGTCGTCGCCCGCCGCCACGTCTACACCGCGGACGAGCCCGTCGGCCTGGGCGGCAGCGATACCGGTCCCGATCCGGTCGAGATGCTGATGTCGAGCCTGGCCGCGTGCACCGCGATGACGCTGCGCATGTACGTCGAGCAGCACGCGCTCGAAGTGGGGAAGATCACCGTGGCGGTCGAGCATCGGTGGGTCCGGGACGAGAACGGCAGGAACCGGGATCATTTCGAGAAGCTCGTCCACGTGGACCCGATGCCTTCCGGGGACGTCATGGACCGGCTGATGCGCATCGCCGAGCGCTGCCCGGTCCACCGGGCGCTGACCACGAGCCCCGTCATCGTGAGCCGGGTCGACCCCTGAGCCGGGCATCCCCGCGCGCGGCGTCCGCGCCGCGTCGCCGCGGGCCCTCCACGCCGAGCTGGCGCATCAGCGCCTGCCCGAAGAAGGCCGCGACGTCCTCGGGCGACCAGGCGCCCGAGCGACGGTACCACTTGGGGATGATGTTCAGCGCGCTCATCATCACCACCTCGAGCAGCTTGACGTCCACCGCGCCGCCGCGCCGCTGCGCGACGGCCTCGATCAGGCGCCGCAGCTTCGCGTGGACCGCCTCCCTGCGCCGGACGATCTCGGCCTGATCCTCCTCGAGCAGGAGCTCCACGTCGAGCAGCACGGCGCCCGGGCTCTCGTCGCCGATCAGCGACAGCACGTAGGCGTGGACGAACCGCCCCAGGTGGACGGTCGGGTCCGGGTCGGCCGCCTCGTCGTAGGCGCGCTCCAGCAGCTCGGTGGCGCGGAGATGGCATTCCCTGAACAGCGCCTGCTTGCTCGAGAAGTAGTAGTAGACGATCGTCTTCGTCAGGCCGAGCCGCGCGGCGATGTCCTCCACCTTGATGTTCCGGTACCCCTCGGAGCAGAACATGTCGCCGGCGGCGCGGACGATCGCTGCGCGACGCTCGCCGCGCAGGCGATCGCGATCGAACGGCTCGGCCGCGGGCCGGCTCGCGACGACCGCCTTTCTCGATGCGTCCATCTCGACCATTGCAGGATCAGGAAATCGGTGCGCCGGCCGCAGCAGCGACCGCTCGTCCGGTCCGCGCCCCTGGCGCAGCCGGGGAAGTGTGTCGGCCGGCCGGAAGGGTGTCAAGGCGGGCCGCGCCGGCGGCGCCCGGCCCGCGCCTCGGCGTCCGGTCCGTCGCGCCCCCGGTCGCGCCCCCGGTCGCGCCTCCGAATTGACAGCCCACCGCCGAGCCGGCACGATCACCCGGATCAACCACTGCACGAAAACCGCGATGGCCAGGATGAAAATCGAAGGGTCGTTCGTCGCCCTGATCACCCCTTTCAACAACGACGGCAGCGTCGACTTCGAAGGCTTCCGCACGCTGCTGCGGTTTCACGAGGACAACGGCACCGTGGCGGTGCTGATCATGGGCTCGACCGGCGAGGTGTCGATGCTCTCGCCGGCCGAACGGCAGCGGATCATCGTCGAAACGGCCCGGATGAAGACCGGCGGGATGCGCTTCTTCTACGGCTGCACCGGCAACAACACCGCCGCCACGATCGAGTACCTGCGATTCGCCCGCGACAACGGTGCCGACGGCGCCATCCTGGCTGCGCCGGCGTACATCTGCGCGTCGGAAGCCGATATCGAAGACTACTTCCTGGAGGTGGCCGATGCGACCGATCTGCCGCTGGGCCTGTACAACAATCCGCCGCGCGTGAAGACCGACCTGCACTGGGACAACCTGCTGCGCATCTTCGCGCATCCGAACTACGTGGTGCACAAGGAATCCACGACGCGCGTGGGCCAGGTCGCGCAGGTGCTGCGCGCGCGCCCCGACGTGGCGGTGATGTGCTGCGATTCCCCCAACCTCGGCCTGGTCGTGCCCACGATGAGCCTGGGCGGCCAGGGCACGGCGAACATGACGGGCAACATCGCCCCCGCCGAGATGGCCCGGATATCCAGGCCGTGGACCGACCCCGAAGTGTCGGTCGGCTTCCGCGAGGAGTACCTGCGCATGCTGCCGATGCTGCATTACTCGTACTCGGCCATCAATCCGGTCGCGATCAAGTCCCTGATGCGGGCGGTTGGCCTGCCTGCCGGAGCGCTGCGCAAGCCGTTGAAGGCGCTCGAAGGCGAACCGCTGGCGAAGGGCCTGCGCGTCGTGCGCGAGCTCGGACTGGACAAGAAGTACGGCTGGACCTCGAACGCCCTGCGCTCGGTCTAGCCGCATCCCTCCACCCTCCTCGAAGGAATCGCATGAACATCCCGTCCGCACGCCGCAAACTGCTGTGCAGCACGCTCGCCGGCCTGGGTCTGATCGCCTTCGGCGCCTCCAGCGCCGCGCAAGACGCCTACCCGAGCAAGCCGATCGTCCTGGTCGTGCCGCACGCGCCGGGCGGACCGGTCGATGCCGTCGGCCGATTCCTCGCCGACAAGCTGAGCGCCGAACTCAAGCAGAACGTCGTCGTCGACAACCGTGCCGGCGCGTCGAGCATGATCGGGGCGGCGCAGGTCGCGGCGGCGGCGCCGGACGGCTACACGCTCTACATCAATGCCTCGATCCACTCGATCAACCCGTTGCTCTACAAGAAATCGATGAAGTACGACGCCGTGAAGGACTTCACGGCGATCAGCATGCTGGCGCAGGGTCCTCTGTTGTTCGTGGTGAACCCGCAGGTTCCGGCCGGAACGGCCCGTGATTTCGCCGCATTGGTGCAGGCCAATCCGAAGAACTACACCTTCGCCACCGGCGGTTTCGGCGCCGCCGACCACCTGGCGTCGGCCTACTTCCTGCACGAGATCAGGCAGTCGAGCGTTCCGATCGCGCTCTACAAGGGCGGTGCGCCGGCGCTGGCCGACCTGATCGGCGGCCAGGTCTCGGCCAAGATGGACGCGATCCTGACCTCCATGCCGCACGTGAAGGCGAACAAGCTGAAGGCGCTGGCCATCACCGGGAGCAACCGCAGTCCGCTTCTGCCCGATATCCCCACGATGCAGGAATCGGGGTTCAAGGACTTCGAGTTCTACACCTGGTACGGCCTGTGGGCGCCGGCCAACCTGCCCGGGGCGATCCGGCAGAAGCTCGAGGCGACCGTCCAGCGCATCGTCGCCACGCCGGAGTGGAAGCAGCGCATGTCCGCCCAGGGCTTCGAAGCGGTCTACCGCGACTCGGCCGGTTTCTCCCGCTTCATCGATACCGAGGTGGCGCGCTACCAGACCATCGTCACCGCGGCCGACATCAAGGCCGAGTAGGGCCGCCCTCGTCGTCGATCGCCCGCTGGACCGCGCGATAGAACGCTTCGCGCGCCTCGCTCGCGACCGGGTCGCGCGCTCCACCGGCCCAGTTGGCGTTCGACGCGATCACGATCCGGCGCTTCGGGTCGACGAACAGGCCCTGGCCGAAGATGCCCCGCGCGGCGAAGCTGCCGTCGGCATAGGTCCACCACTGGTAGCCGTAGCCGCGGCCGGGCACGCCGATGCCGGTGCGTTCGGTCGTCGCCTCGGCCAGCCAGCCCTCGGGCACGATGCCGCGGCCGTCGACGCGGGCGCCGTCGAGCACGAAGATCCAGCGTACCCACGAGGTCATGGTCAGCCGCTGGCGGATGCTGACCTCGTCGTAGGCCGAGCCCTTCATCTGGGGGATGTAGTCGCTGACCTTGTCGTCCATGCTCCGGATGGCGCCGTCGCGGATCGCCGCGCCGACCAGCAGTGAGGTGATCGACTTGGCGACCGAGAAGCTGGTCCAGCGGCGCGCCGCGTCGAAGTCGAGGCCATAGCGCTCGAGCCGCAGCTTGCCGTCGTGCAGCACCAGCAGCGCGGCGCTGCGCTGGCCGGCCAGGTAGGCATCGAGGTCGAGCGCCAGCTTCAGCGGCGGCCCCGGCGACCGGCGCCGGACGCGAGGCAGCGGACATCGAGCATTGGACACGATGATCGCGCCGGCGTCCGGAAGCCGCGCCGGCGGAGTTGTCAGGCGCGGCCGGTTTCGATACTCTTAATTGGAATTCGATTCCAAATATTAGAATCGATATCGAAGCTTCCGGGCACCTCCGGCAACCGTCCATCACATCCGCACATCACGAGGGAGTCGAGCTCCATGCCGCAATCCAAGGGAATCCGCGAGATCGCCTATTTCGACTGCGCCGGCGGCGGCCAGGTCACGATCCAGGGCAACTACGCCTACATCGCGCACATGGATGCGCCGCACGGCACGTCGGTGGTCGACGTGAGCGACCCGCGGCACCCGAAGCAGGTCGCCCACCTCAGCATTCCGCCCGGCGTGCACTCGCACAAGGTGCGCGTCGAGAACGACATCATGCTGGTCAACTGGGAATGCCCGCCGCCGTACGAGTACGACGAGAGCTTCCAGGGGGGCCTGATCGCGTACGACGTCTCGAACCCGCGCGACCCGAAGAAGATCTGCTTCTGGAAATGCGGCGGCGCCGGCGTGCACCGCTTCGACTTCGACGGCCGCTACGCCTACGTCACGCCGCCGGTCGACGGCTACCACCTGAACATCGCGATGATCCTGGACTTCAAGAACCCGGCCAAGCCGGAAGAAGTCTCGCGCTGGTGGATGCCCGGGCAGTGGGTCGCGGGCGGCGAGACGCCCGACGAGGGCTACCGCATGACCTGGTGCCACCACGCGATCCGGCGCGGCAACCGCCTCTATCTCTCGTACTGGCACGCAGGCCTGGCGATCCTCGACATCGAGGACATCACCAAGCCGAAGCTGATCTCGCGCTTCCAGTACAGCCCCTCGTTCGCGCACCCGACGCACACGATGCTGCCGATGCCGTTCCCGGTGGCCGGCCGCCAGCTCGCGATCGTGACCGACGAGGACGTGCGCAAGCTGCGTCCCTCCCCGGGCGCGTTCATGTGGATCTTCGACATCACCAACGAGAAGCAGCCGGTGCCGATCTCGACCTACCAGATCGAGGGCTTCGAGAACGTCAACCTGCCCGAGTTCAGCGGCTGCCACGAGCCCGCCGAGCAGATCTACAGCACCGAGATCCCGGTGGCCTGGTTCCAGTTCGGCCTGCGCGTCGTCGACATCAAGAACCCGCACGCGCCGAAGGAAGTCGCCTTCTACGTGCCGGACACGCCCTCGGGCTTCGACCGGCCGCAGACCAACGACGTGTTCCTGACCGAGAACGGCCTGATGTACATCATCGACCGCAACCGGGGGATGCACATCCTCGAGCGCACCTGAGGCCATGCAGGACGCACCGTCGAAGATCCCGGTCACGGTCCTCACCGGCTACCTGGGCGCCGGCAAGACGACGCTGCTCAACCGCATCCTGACGGGCAGCCACGGCAAGCGTTACGCCGTGATCGTCAACGAGTTCGGGGAGATCGGCATCGACAACGATCTCATCGTCGAATCCGACGAAGAGATCTACGAGATGAACAACGGCTGCGTCTGCTGCACGGTGCGCGGCGACCTGATCGGCGTGATCGAGCGCCTGCTGCGCCAGCCGGGGCGCTTCGACGCGATCGTGGTCGAGACCACCGGGCTGGCCGACCCGGCCCCGGTGGCGCAGACTTTCTTCATGGACGACGCCGCCAAGGCCTCGACCTGCCTCGACGCGATCGTCACCGTCGTCGACGCGCGGCATTTCCCGATGCAGCTGCGCGAGCGCCCGGAGGCGGAGGACCAGGTGGCCTTCGCCGACGTGGTGCTGGTCAACAAGTCCGACCTGGTCACCCCGCAGGAGCTCGAGGCGGTCGAGGCGGCGGTCCGGGCGATCAACCCGCATGCGCGCCTCCACCGCGCCGAGCGCGCGTCGGTCCCGCTCGACCGGGTGATCGGCCAGGGCGCCTTCGACCTGCAGCGCGTCCTCGAGCGGGATCCCGCGTTCCTCGACCCGGAACACGACGACGGGCACGGGCACGCGCACGGGCCCGGGTGCGCGCCGGGCTGCGACCACACCGGGCACGGCCGGCGCGGCGCCGCGCCGATCCACGACAGCACGGTCGCGTCGATCTCGCTGCTCGCGGGCGAACTGGACGAGGCGCGCTTCTTCCCGTGGATCCACGCCCTCGCGCAGGCCGAGGGCGCGAACATCCTGCGGATGAAGGGCATCCTCGCGTTGCGCGGCCAGGACCGGCGCTACGTCGTCCAGGGCGTCCACATGATCGTCGAGGGCGAATACCAGCGCCCGTGGCTGGCCGACGAGACGCGCCGGAGCCGGCTGGTGTTCATCGGTCGCCACCTGCAGGAGGACCGCCTGCGGGCCGGCCTGCTCGACTGCGCCGCCTGAAGGCTGCCCGAAGGATGGGCACCGGGACGCCCGGCACCGCGAGCCCCTGCCTGGCGGCGCGCTTCGTCGGCGACACGCCGGTCTTCGCCTTCGCCGACGGCACGATCCGGCGCGGCGGCGAGCCCCCGCTGCAAGCGCATCCGGCGCTGCTGGCCGCGGTGTCCAGCGCCGATCAGCGCGCGCTCGTCACCAGCGGCGAGGACGGCCGGGTCTGCCGCACCGAGGGCAGCGGCGCGCCGCGCGAGATCGCCGCGGTTCCGCGCAAGTGGGTGCCGTACCTGGCCGCGAGCCTGCGCGGGACGCTGGCTTACGCGGCGGGCCGCTCGGTCTGGCTGCTCGACGGCCCGGGCGAACCGCGCGAGCTGCCGCAGCCGCGCAGCGTCGCGGGCCTCGCGTTCTCGTCCGACGGGGCGCGCATCGCGGTGGCGCGCCCCGGCGGCGTGTCGATCCACCCGGTCCATCCCGACGCGCCGGGCGCCGAGCTCGAATGGAAGGGCCTCTACACCGGCCTCGCGTTCTCGCCCGACGGCCGCTTCCTGGTGGCGTCGATGCAGGAGGCGCTGATCCACGGCTGGCGGCTCGAGGACGGCCAGCATTTCCGGATGACCGGCTATCCGGAGCGGGTCCGGGACTGGTCGTGGAGCGCCGACGGACGCTGGCTCGCCACCGCCGGCGCGACCCGGGCGATCCTGTGGCCGTTCGAGGGCCCCGACGGCCCGATCGGCAGCGCGGCGCTCGAGCTGGGCCCGGCGCGGAACGACGCGCCGGTGACCGCCGTCGCCTGCCACCCGACGCGGGCCTGGCTGGCGATCGCCCGCGCCGACGGCACGCTGTCCCTGGCGGGCATCGACGACAGCACGCTGCGCCCTCTTCCCGGCGACGCGCGCGGCCCGATCGGCACGGTGGCTTGGCACAATGGCGGGTCGCGGCTCGCGTTCGGCACCGAGCGCGGCGAACACGGGGTTCTCGATGTGCGCTGGTGAGCGACAGGAAACCGGCCGGAGGGAAGGCGCAGATGGACAAGACGGTCGTCAAGGCGTTCCGCGTGCTCGAGCTGCTCGTCCATGCGGAAGAGCCGGTGAGCCTGACCCGGATCGCCGCCGAGACCGGCCTGCAGAAGAGCAACGTGCATCGCCTGCTGGCCACGCTGGGGGCGCTCGGCTACGTGTCGCGCGGCGACTCGAGCCTCTACGAGCCGAGCCTGCGCACCTGGGAGATGGGACAGCACGTCTACGGGCGCGTGAGCATCGCCGCCAAGGCGCGCCCGGTCCTGCGCCGGTTGATGGAGCAGACCGGCGAATCCGCGCATCTGGCGATCTTCGACCGCATGGAGACCATCTACCTCGACAAGGTCGAGACCGCCAATCCGGTGCGCGCCTACACCGTCACCGGCGGCCGGGCCCCGGCGTACTGCACCGCCTCCGGCAAGGCGCTGCTCGCCTGGCAATCGGCCGACACGGTGCGCGCCGTGGCGGCGACCATCGCTCCCCTCACCGACAGCACGGTGCGCGACCATGCCGCGCTCGCGAAGGAGCTGGCGAGCGTGCGCAGCCAGGGCTACGCGATCAACCTGGGCGAGTTCCGCGACAACGTCGCCGGGCTCGCCGCGCCGATCCGGCTGGGCGCCAACGAAGCCGTGGCCGCGGTGGGCATTTCCGGGCCGCTCGATCGGCTGCGCCCGCGCAAGGCGCGCTCGCTCGCGCCGCTGGTCATCGATGCGGCCGAGGCGATCGCGCACGCGATGGCCTCGCGCACGCGCCGCTGAGCGCGCCCGACCGTCCCGAGGAGTACTGAGATGTGCGGCTTCTTTCGCCCCGAAGACCAGATGTTCTATCGCGCCTTCGAACCGCCGTCGGCGGCGCTGATCGAGCGCGCCCGGGCGGTCGAGTCGTCGATGGACGGGGCGCGCGTGCCCGACGAGGCCTGGGAGCTGTTCTTCGGCTCGGCCTGCGGCGTGATCGAGGCCGGCCACTTCGAGCGCATGTTCACCGCGCGGCGGTCGGCGGCCGCCTATCTCGCGATCCAGGCCTCGGCGCGCCGGCGCGCGCGACCGCTGTCGCTGTTCCGCTGCATTCCCGACTGAAGCGCGCGCCCGGCGGCCCGGCGCGCGGCCGCGCGCTCAGGCGCGCGCCTGGGCGGCGACCGTCTCGATCAGCTTGTCGATCGAGTGCTTGGTGGCATCGAAGCCGGCGGTGCGCTTGAACGTCTTGGTGTCGATGAACAGCCGCTTGTTGATCTCGATGAACAGGCTGCTCACGCCGTTCTTCGGATCGGAGTGCCGACGCGTCAGCTCGCCGCCGTAGTAGGGGAAGTTCACCGACACGGTGTGCCCCAGGCCCTTCAGCGTGTCGACCACCAGCGCCAGGAACTCGGGCCGGCTGGTAGCGCCGTGGATGTCGCCGATGCAGAAATCGGCGCGATCCTTGCCCGGGTCCGCGTGAGTCGGCGCGCCGATCGCCGACATGCAGTGGAAGCTCATCTGCCAGGCGACGCCGAAACGCTCGCGGAACTCGCGCAGCACGCGCGCGAGCTCCTGGTGATACGGCTCGTGGTAGGTGGAGAGTCGCTCCTGCACCTCGGCCACCGTCAGCTTGCGCTCCTGCATCTGCGTCCCGTAGCGCGAGAGCCGCTTGAGCAGCCCGAGGCCGCGCTCGGTGAAGTCGCTGTGCACCACCGGCCCCGGCCACTTGCCCTCGATCAGCGTCTCGTCGATGTCCGAGGCGTTGCGGTTGGTGTCGATGTAGGTGTTCGGGAAGCAGGCGAACAGCAGCGTCGCGCCGAGCTGCGGCGCCTTGCCGCACAGCTCCTCGACGTACATGGAGACGTTGTCGTGCACCTCGCTGAAGGGCAGCGGGGAGCGGAAGTCCGGCGGATACTCGCGCCCGCTCCTCGATACGTCCACCAGCACCGGAACCGGATCCCGGTCCGGCGCGCGGCGGATGAACACTCCCGGTTCGACCGTCGTCCCCATGTCGTCTCCAAGCTCCGAGGCCATCGCCGGGCCCGCGGCCCGGCTCGTCGATGCTTACTTCTGCGGCACGCCCGCTTTCTTCAGCAACTCGTCCCACTTGGCGACGTCCGCCGCCAGGAACCGATCGAACTCGTCGGGCGTGCTGCCGGCCGGCGTGGCGCCGATCGAGGCGAGCGCGCTCACCACTTCAGGCTCCTTCAGCACGCGCGCGGTGTCCTGCGAGATCTTGTCGATCACCGCGCGCGGCGTCTTCGCCGGCGCGAGCAGGCCGTACCAGGCGCCCGACTCGAAGCCCTTGACGCCCTGCTCCTCGGCGGTCGGGATCTCCTTGAACAGCGGCGAGCGCTCGGTGCTGCCCACCGCCAGCGCCTTGAGCTTGCCGGTGCGCACGTGCGGCAGCAGCACCGGCGGCGGCCCGAACATCACGGTCACCTGTCCGCCGAGCAGGTCCTGAACCGCCTGGCCCATCCCCTTGTACGGCACGTGCGTGAGCTGGGTGCCGGTCAGGCCCATGAAGAGCTCGCCCGACAGGTGCGACGCCGAACCGGCGCCGGACGACGCGAAGAACACCTTGCCCGGATTCGCCTTCGCGTAGGCGATGAACTCCTGCAGGTTGTTGACCGGCATCGACGCGTTGACCGTGATGATGTACGGCGGCGCGCTCAGCAGCGAGACCGGAGCGAGCGACGCGGCGTTCGCGGACGTCACGGCTCCGCTCGCGCCGACCAGGATCGTGTAACCGTCCGGGGCCGAGCTGCCCACGATGGTCGCCCCGAGCGTTCCCGCCGCGCCCGGCTTGTTCTCGACCACGACCGACTGCTTCCAGGCCTCGGTGAGGTGCTTGGCCAGCACGCGGCCGAGTATGTCCGCCCCGCCGCCCGGCGGGAACGCGACGATCAGCGCGACGCGCTGGGACGGGTAGGACTGGGCATGCGCGACGCCCCAGGTGGCGGGCCCCGCCGCGACGGCGGCCAGGCCGGCGGTGACGAGGAAGCTGCGAAGCAGGGATCTACGGGCTGACATGACAGGAGTCTCCTTTCGGTGCGCCGCGCCGGGGCGGGCCGGTGGTTCGGTCCAGCGGGTTCGGTCCAGCGTCGAGCCAGCGGGTTCGATCCAGTACGACAGCAGTTCCAATATTTGGAACTGATTTCCATATTCAGATTAACGGAGAGTACACCCGATGACAACCCTCGTTTTCGATCGGCCGCCTCGATCGGCCGCGTCGACCGGCCGCCTCGATCGCCGCCGCGACGGCCCGCGCGACGCTCCGGCA
>JBDHRX010000002.1:0-109404 GCA_039807785.1 Burkholderiaceae bacterium | reverse complement strand
CGCACCGCCTCCTCGAGCTGGCGCTGGCCGACCTCGTCGCGCGCGACCGCGACGAACATCGGCCCCACCGCCTCGAACCGCAGCCGGCGCGCCAGCTCCTCGAACGACAGCGCGGTGCGCCCCTCCCGCTGCAGCACCCGCTCGACCCGCTCGCGCCCGGCGGCGGTGTCGCGCTCGAGCTCCAGCGCGTTGAACCACTGGCGCACCTTGTTGCGCGTCCTGGCGCTGCGCACGTAGCCGAGCTGCGGATTCAGCCAGTCGCGCGAAGGTCCCTCGTGGCCGGTCTCCTTGGCCGCGACCACCTCGACCGTCTGCCCGCTCTGCAGCGACGTGTTCAGCGGCACCATGTGGCCGTCGACCCGGGCGCCGCGGCAGCGGTGCCCGAGGCTGGTATGCACGTGGTAGGCGAAGTCGACCGGCGTGGCGCCGGCGGGCAGCTCGATCACCCGCGCCTGCGGCGTCAGCACGTAGATCCGGCCCTCGGGCGCGGGCTGCGCCGCGCCGCCGGGCTCCGGCGCGCCGCCCAGTGCCTGGCCGACCTCCTGCTGCCAGGCCAGCAGCTGGCGCATCCAGGCGATCTGCTCGTCGTACCCCGCCTCGGCGGCCCGCGCGCCCCGGGCCGGCGTGCCGCCGCCCCGTTCCTTGTAGCGCCAGTGCGAGGCGACGCCGTACTCGGCGAAGCGATGCATCTCGCGCGTGCGGATCTGCACCTCGAGCGGCCGCCCGTCGTCGGCGAGCACCACCGTGTGCAGCGAGCGATAGCCGTTCGGCTTGGGCCGGGCGATGTAGTCGTCGAACTCCTGCGGCACCTGGGTCCAGACCCCGTGCACGACGCCCAGCGCCGTGTAGCACTGCGCCACCGTGTCGACGATCACCCGCAGCCCGCGCAGGTCGCTGATCTCCTCGAGCGCGCGACGCTTGCTGCGCATCTTGTTGTAGATGCTGTACAGGTGCTTCGGCCGGCCGCTGATCTCGGCCTCCAGCCCCGCGGCCCCGAGCTCGGCGCGCAGTCGCTGCATCGCGGCCGCGACGAACGCCTCGCGCTCGACGCGGCGCTCCTCGAGCTGGCGGGCGAGCGTCCGGTAGGTCTCGGGATCGACGAAGCGGAACGACAGGTCCTCGAGCTCCCACTTGAGCTGCCACAGGCCGAGCCGGTTCGCGAGCGGCGCGAGCACCTCGAGGGTCTCGCGCGAGATGGCGGGATCGGGCGCCTGCCGCTCGGCCGCGTGATGGCGCAGCGTCTGCAGGCGCGAGGCCAGGCGCAGCAGCACGACCCGGATGTCGGTGGCCATCGCCAGCAGCATCCGGCGCAGCGTGTCGACCTGCCCCTGCGCTGCGGCGCCCGGGATCGAATGCAGCTCGCGCAGCCGCTGGATCTGCCGCATGCCGTCGACGAGCCGGGCCACCTCGTCGCCGAACTCGGTGCCGATCTCGCGCAGCGGCAGGCGTTCGGCCGGGGAGATCAGCGCGGCCGCGGCGAGCACCGCCCCGTCGACGCCCAGCTCACGCAGGATCGCGATCGTCGCCCGGGCGTGCGCCAGGTAGGGCTCGCCGCTGCGCCCGCGCGCATCGCCGGCCCGCTGCGCGGCCCAGGCCAGCGCCCGCGTCGCCGGATCGTCCGGCGCGGTGCCCGATCCCGACCCTCGCTCGTCCACGGCAGCCGGCTGCGTCACCATGCCCATCGCCTCGCACTCGAACGTTCCGCTCGATCGTTCCGCTCCCCTGGCCGATTATAGGCAGGCGCCGGCGTCCGTCGTGGCACACTCCCATCGCCATGCTGCGACACTTGCTGCGCCGGCCGCGAAGCGTCCCGATCGACGCCGCGCGCTGGCAACGGATCACCGCCGGCCTGCCGTTCCTGCGCCACCTCGATGCCGCGGGGCGCGCGCTGCTGAAGGTGCGCTGCGAAGCCTTCCTCGGCGGCAAGCAGTTCAGCGGCGCGGCCGGCTTCGAGGTCGACGACGACGTCCGGGTCGGCATCGCGGTCCAGGCCTGCCTGCCCGCGCTGCACCTGGGGCTGGCCGGCTACCGCGACTTCGTCGAGATCGTCGTCTACCCCGACCGCTTCGTCGCGCCGCGCCGCCAGGTCGACGACGCCGGCGTGGTCCACGAGTACGACGACGAGCTGGCCGGCGAGGCGATGCAGGGCGGCCCGGTGGTGCTGTCCTGGCCCGACGCCGACCCGTCGGCGGGCCAGCTCGGCTACAACGTGGTGATCCACGAGTTCGTCCACAAGCTGGACATGCTCGACGGCGACCCGGACGGGGCGCCGCCGATGCCGGCGGCGATGCGCCCGCGCTGGGCCGGCGCGATGACCGAGGCCTACGAGCATTTCTGCGCCAGCGTCGACGCCGTGGAAGCGGCGATTCCGCCGCATGTCGACCCGGAATCGGCCGCCGCCGACCGCTGGTACGGCCGGCTGGCGCTCGACCCCTACGCGGCCACCGACCCGGGCGAGTTCTTCGCGGTCACCGCCGAGGTGTTCTTCACCGACCCCGGCACCCTGCAGCACGCCTACCCCGCCCTGTACCGCCTCTTTTGCGACTACTTCGGTCAGGAACCCTTGACAGAAGCGCCCGGCACCTCCCCCTTTTGACGCCCGTCCGAAGCGCTTTCGCCCCCCTGGAAAGCCGGGGGATGCGCGAAAACCCGGACTCGCCTATCCTTGCAGGTCCCGGTACGCGGCGCAGCGCGCAGGCAACACGCGAAGCGCCGCGTGAGGAATGTCATAACAGTTCAACGGTGGCGGCCGCAGGATGGAACGATCGCGCGTCGAACCCGCCCGGGACCAAAGCCACTCATGATCCGCATCTTCAATCACTACCTGTCCCTGCGCGTCCTGCTGCTGACGCTGCTCGAGACGATGGTGCTGTTCCAGGCGATGGTTCTCGGCTTCGAGATCCGTTTCCTGAACCAGGCGGTGCCGCTGCCGCTGCTGCAGGCCGGGCTGTTCACCGCCGTGATGCTCCTCATGATGACCGGCCTGGGCCTGTACCAGGCGCAGGCCGAGCCGTTCCGCATCACGATCCAGCGACTGATCGTCGCCTACGGGCTGTCGCTGATGGTGATGAGCGTCGTGTTCTACCTGTTCCCGGACACCTACGTCGGGCGCGGCGTGTTCGCGGTCACCTCGGTGTTCGCGGTGGCCGGCGTGCTGGCGATCCGGGTCATGTTCTTCCGCGTCACCGACATCGGGCTGCCCAAGCGCCGCGTGCTGGTCCTGGGCAACGGTGGCGAGGCCGAGGAGGCGATCCGCTTCCTGCACGAAACCGGCCGCGGACGCACGATCCAGTACGCGGGGCTGTACCCGGTGGTGCCCGACCGCGACACGCCGGAGGGCGAGCGCCGGTTCAACCACGAGCACCTGCTGCGCACCGTGAAGGACCTGCGGGTCTCCGAGATCGTGCTCGCGCTGCGCGAGCGGCGCGGCGGCGTGCTGCCGCTGCGCCAGCTGCTCGACTGCAAGCTCAAGGGCGTGAAGGTGATGGACCTCACCTCGTTCTACGAGCGCGAGATGGGCGTGCTGAAGGTCGACAACCTGCGCGCCAGCTGGCTGATCTTCAGCCAGGGCTTCGACCAGGGCCTGGTGCGCGACATGATCAAGCGCTCGTTCGACGTGCTGGCCAGCCTGGTGCTGTTCATCCTCACGCTGCCGATCCTGCTGCTGGCGATGCTCGCCATCTTCCTCGAGAGCGGCCGGCCGATCTTCTATCGCCAGGAACGGGTCGGCCAGGGCGGCGTGCCGTTCATGATCCTGAAGCTGCGCACGATGGTCCAGGACGCCGAAAAGGACGGCAAGCCGCGCTGGGCCGGGCAGAACGACGCCCGCATCACGCCGGTGGGCCGCTTCCTGCGCCGCACCCGCATCGACGAGCTGCCCCAGCTGATCAACGTGCTGCGCGGCGACATGAGCTTCGTCGGTCCGCGGCCCGAGCGGCCGTTCTTCGTGCGTCACCTGCTCGAGGACATCCCCTATTACGACGTCCGCCACAGCGTGAAGCCTGGCGTGACGGGCTGGTCGCAGGTGCGCTACCCGTACGGCGCCTCGGTCGAGGATTCGCTGGCGAAGCTCCAGTACGACCTGTACTACGTCAAGAACCACTCGCTGTTCCTCGATCTGCTGATCCTCATCGACACCGTCCAGGTCGTCCTGCTCGGCAAGGGCGCCCGGTAGGGGTCGATGGACGCGCGCTCGCTGGGGGTCCTCGGATTCGCGGCGGCGGCCCTCGCGTGGACCGTCCTCGCCGGGCTGCTCGCCGCGCGGCGCGCCGCCGGTGACCGCATCGGCAACCTGCTCCTCGCCGCCGTCGCGGTCCAGGCCGCCTGGGCCGCCTCGGTCGCCCTCGCGATGGCGCCGTTCGCGGCGGCGCTGCCGCTGGCCGGCATCCTCGAGCCGCTGCGCAGCGTGGCCTGGATCCTCCTGCTGCTGTGGCTCATCCCCGGCGGGCAGGCGGCCGGCGGCGCGGAAGACCCGGCCGAGCGCGGCCGCCGGGCCGGCACCGTGCTGGTCGCCGTCCTCGCCACCGTCTCGCTCGCGGCCGGCTTCGCCGAGGCGGGCCCGGCGCTCGGCTATGCCGCCAGCACCGTCATGGCGGTGGTGGGGCTGGTCTGCCTCGAGCAGGTCTACCGGAACACGCCGCGCACCCGGCGCTGGGCGCTGAAGTTCATGGCCATCGCCCTGGTGGCGATGTTCGGCTTCGATCTCCTGATGTACAGCGACGCGATGCTGTACGAGCGCATGAACCTGTCCTGGTGGGTCGCGCGCGGCTTCGGCAACGCCCTGCTGGTGCCGTTGATGGCGATTTCCGCCGCCCGCAACCCCCAGTGGAAGCTCGATATCGCAGTCTCGCGCCAGGCGGTCTTCCATTCGGCGGCGCTATTCATCGCCGGCGCCTACATGGTGCTGGTGGCGGCCGGCGGCTACTACGTCCGTTACTTCGGCGGCGAATGGGGCGCGGTAGCCCAGGCGGTCCTGGTGTTCGTCGCGCTGCTGGGGCTGGTCGTGGCGCTCGCCTCCGGGGCGATCCGGGCGCGCCTGCGGGTCTTCCTCTCCAAGCACTTCTTTTCCTACCGTTTCGACTACCGCGACGAGTGGCTGCGCCTGACGCGCACCCTGACCGAGGCGGGCGGCGACGGCACCGACCTGCCGCTGCGCGTGATCCGCGGCCTGGCCCAGCCGGTCGAGAGCCCGGGCGGCGCGATCTGGCTGCGCGAAGGCGATGCCTACGCCTGCGTGGCCGCGGCCAGCTACCGGGGTCCGCAGCCATCGATCCCGGCCACCGAACCGCTGATCGCGTTCCTCGGCAAGCAGGGCTGGGTGATCGAGATCGCCGAATGCAGCGCCCACCCCGAGCGCTACGACGGCCTGGTGCTGCCCGACGGGCTGCGCGGCCAGGCCACGGCCTGGCTGATCGTCCCCCTGCTGCTGGGCCCGGAACTGCTCGGCTTCCTCCTGCTCCAGAGGCCGCTCGCGCCGCTGGCGCTCGACTGGGAGGTGCGCGACCTCATCAAGACCAGCGCGCGCCAGGCCGCCAGCTACGTCGGAGTCCAGCGCGCCGTCGAGGAACTGGTGCAGGCACGCCAGTTCGAGTCGTTCAACCGCATGTCGGCCTTCGTGGTGCACGACCTGAAGAACCTGGTCGCGCAGCTCGGGCTGATGACCCGCAACGCGCAGCGCCACCGCGACAATCCCGAATTCCAGGCCGACATGCTCGCGACGGTGGAAAACGTCATGGAGCGCATGCAGGGCTTGCTGCTTCAATTGCGGGTCGGCGCACGCCCGGTCGAGCAGCCGGCGCCGGTCCCGGTGGCCGGGGCCCTGGCCGGGGCCGTGGCGGCGCGGCGCGGCATCCGCCCCGAGCCCGAGGTCGCGATCGAGGACAGCATCGCGCGCGACGCGGTGCTCGCGCACCGCGACCGTCTGGAGCGCGTCATCGGCCATCTGATCCAGAACGCGGCCGAGGCCACCGGGCCATCGGGCATGATACGGGTCCGGGCACGCCGCGACGGCGCCGACGCGCTGATCGAGGTCGAGGACAATGGAAAGGGGATGAGCGAGGACTTCATTCGCAGCCGGCTGTTCCGGCCCTTCGTGTCGACGAAGGCGCACGGCATGGGCATCGGCACCTTCGAGAGCCGCGAGTACATCCGCGAGCTGGGCGGCTCGCTCGAGGTCCGCAGCCGCGAAAGCTCGGGCACCGTCTTCACGGTCCGCCTGCCGCTGGCCGGCGTGCCGCTGGCGCAGGCCACGGGAGATTGAATGGCCGACGAACGCCCGGTCCTGATGATGGTCGAGGACGACATCGGCCTGCAGAAGCAGATGCGCTGGTCCTTCGACCGGTACAACCTGATGTTCGCCGGCGACCGCGAGACGGCGCTCACCGCCCTGCGCCGGCACGAGCCGGCCGTCGTCACGCTCGACCTGGGGCTGCCCCCGGACGCGGACGGCACCTCCGAGGGCTTCGCCACGTTGCAGGCGATCCTCGCGGCGGCGCCGGGCACCAAGGTGATCGTCCTGACCGGCCAGAACGACCGCGGCAACGCGCTGAAGGCGGTGGCGATGGGCGCCTACGACTTCTTCGCCAAGCCGTTCGAGGCCGAGCTGCTCAACACGGTCATCGACCGGGCGTTCCGGCTGGCCGACCTGGAGCGCGAGAACCGCGACCTGCGCGCGCGCCAGACCACCGAGGCGCCGCTCGACGGCCTGCTCACCCGGGATCCCGGCCTGCTCAAGATCTGCCGCCAGATCGAACGGCTCGCGCCCACCGCCGCCACCGTGCTGCTGCTGGGCGAATCGGGGACCGGCAAGGAGGTGCTGGCGCGGGCGCTGCACCAGCTCTCGCCGCGCAGCGGCAAGCGCTTCGTCGCGATCAACTGCGCCGCGATCCCCGAGAACCTGCTCGAGTCCGAGCTGTTCGGCCACGAGAAGGGCGCGTTCACCGGCGCGGTCAAGCAGACACCCGGCAAGATCGAGGTCGCCGACGGCGGCACGCTGTTCCTGGACGAGATCGGCGACCTGCCGCTGGCGCTGCAATCGAAGCTGCTGCGCTTCCTGCAGGAGCGCAAGATCGAGCGCATCGGCGGCCGCAACGAGATCGACGTCGACGTGCGCGTGGTCTGCGCCACGCACCGCAACCTGCGCGAGCTCATCGCCCAGGGCAGCTTCCGCGAAGACCTGTTCTATCGCCTCGGCGAGATCGTGGTCACGATCCCGCCGCTGCGCGAGCGCGCCGGCGACGCGGCGCTGCTCGCGCACGCGTTCGTGCAGCGCTTCGCGCGGCAGAACGGGCGCGACCGCCTCGCGCTGGGCGAGGACGCGATCGATGTCATCGCCCGTCATGCCTGGCCGGGCAACGTGCGCGAGCTCGAGAACTGCGTCAAGCGCGCGGTGATCATGGCCGACGGCAACGCGATCCGCGCCGAGGACCTCGGCCTTGAAGCCGGCGAAGAGCGGCCGATGCCGTTCAACCTGCGGCAAGCCCGCGAGGACGCCGAACGCCAGGCGGTGCTGAAGGTGATGGCGCACGTCGACGGCAACGTCGCCCGCGCCGCCGACCTGCTCGGCATCAGCCGCCCGACCCTGTACGACCTGCTGAACCGCTTCGGATTGCGCTGAGCGCCGCCGAGGCACCGATGGAGCCCATCCGATGAGACTCACCAAGCCGATCGCCCACGCGCTGGCCGCGACCCTGGTCGTCGCCACGTTCAGCGCCTGCTCGGGCACCGAGAAGCCCGAGGCGCTGCTGGCGAAGGCGCAGGCTTCGATCGCCGCCAACGACGCGAAGGCAGCCGAGATCCACCTGAAGAACCTGCTGCTGCAGGACGAGCAGAACGCCGAAGCGCGCTTCCTGCTGGCCGGCCTGTACCTCGCCGCGGGCGACCTGGGCTCGGCCGACAAGGAGTACCGGCGCGCCCGCGACCTCGGCTTCGACCGCGACAAGGTCATGCCGCCATTGCTCGAGACGCTGTTCCGGATGAACCGCTACCAGGACGTCGTCTCCGAAGCACGGGGCATCGCCCTCGGCGACCCGGCCGCGCAGGCGCGCGCCCTCGGGACGATGGGCCGGGCCCAGGTCCGGCTCGGGCAGATGGCCGAAGCCGGTCGCAGCTTCGCGGCGGCACTGGCGGCCAGGCCCGACGACGTCGCGGCCCAGGTCGGCGCGACCAGCGTCCGGGCGCTCAACGACCGCCCCGCCGCCCGGGTCGCCGTGGATGCGATCCTGCAGCGTCATCCGCAGGCGCCCGAGGCCCTGATCCTGAAGGGTGATATCGAGGCGGCGGACGGCAATGCGGGAGCGGCCCGCGCGCTGTACGAGAAGGCCGCCGACCTGGCCCCCCGCGACCTCGAGACCCGGGCCAAGATCGTATCGCTCGCGCTCGAGCTGAACGACACCGCCGGCGCCCGCGCGCGTTTCGACGAGCTGCGCAAGCTCGCCCCCGCCGCGCCCGGCACGCACTACCTGCGCGCCATGATCGAGGTGCGGGAAGGCAAGCTCGCCTCCGCGCGCGATGCGGCCCAGGAAGCGCTGCGGCTCGCGCCCGAGTACATGCCCGCGGTCAGCCTCGCCGCCGGCCTGAACCTGTCGCTGAACGCGCTCGAGCAGGCCGAACGCTACGCGCGGATGATGGTCGAGCGCACGCCCGACAACCCTCTCGGCTACCGGGTCCTGGGGGCCGCGTACCTGCGCATGAACTCCCCCGACCGGGCCCTCGCGGCGGTCCGTCCGGTCCTCGACCGCACCCCGCCCGATCCGGTCGTCCTGTCGATCGCGGGCGAGGCCGCGCTCAAGATGAACCAGCCCGATACCGCGGCCCGCTACTTCGAGCGCGCCGCGAAGATCGACCCCTCCAACGCGCGTTCCAAGACCGGGCTCGCGCTGTCGCACCTGGCGCGCGGCGAGAGCGAGCGCGGCATCGGCGAGCTCGAGCAGGCGGTGCAGCTCGACTCGGCCAACATCCAGGCCGACGTCGCGCTCGTCATGGCGCGGGTGCGCGAACGCCAGTACGACAAGGCGCTCGAGGCGGTGTCCCGCATGGAGAAGAAGGCGCCGCAGAGCCCGGTGCCGGCCGGCCTGCGCGGCTCGGTCCTCGCGGCCAAGGGCGACACCAAGGGCGCGCGCGCCGCGTTCGAGAAGGCCCTGCAGGTCGACCCGACCTTCTTCCCGGCGGCTGCCAACCTGGCCAACTTCGACCTGCGCGACAACCGGCCCGGCGACGCGCGCCAGCGCTACGAGGCGATCCTCGCCAAGGATCCCAAGCACGCCCAGGCGGCGGTGGCGCTCTCCACCCTGATCGCGCAGACCGGCGGCTCGCGCGAGCAGGTGCTCGACGCGCTGAAGAAGGCGCGCGAGGCCAACCCCGACGCGGTCCTGCCGATCCTGGCCACGGCCCGCTACCTGATCGAGACCAACACGCCGAAAGACGCGATCCCGATGCTCCAGGAAGCGTCCAATCGCAACCCCGAGAACACCGAGGTGCTCGACCTGCTGGCCACCGCGTTCGCCCGCTCCGACCAGCGCGCGCAGGCGATCGGCACCTGGGAGAAGCTGCTGCGGGTCAACCCGAAGGCGGCGGTCGCCCAGTTCCGCATCGGCGACACGCAGCTCGCGGGCGGCGAGGTCGACGCGGCGCTGGCCAGCTTCCGGAAGGCGGCCCAGATCGCCCCGGACGCGGTCGAGCCGCAGGTCGGCATCGCGCGGGCGCTGTACCGGCAGGGCAAGAAGGACGAAGCGCTGCGCGTGGCCGCGCAGATGCGCGCCGGCGACAAGCTCAAGATTGCCGGCGCCGTGCTCGAAGGCGACCTGCTGGGCGCCGACGGCAAGTGGTCCGAGGCCGCCGACAGCTATCGCGCCGCGTTCACCCAGCAGCGGGCGCTGCCCACCGGCCACAAGCTCCTCAACGCGCTGCGCGCCGCCAAGCGCGACGACGACGCCGACCGGGTGCTGCGCGACTGGGTGCGCGCCGAGCCGGGCAACCTGCCGCTGCGGATGTACGCGGGCGACGCCGAGACGGTGCGCCAGCGCTGGAAGCCGGCCTTCGAACACTACGCGGTCGTGCTCGAGAAGGAACCGAGGAACGCGCTGGCGCTGAACAACGCCGCCTGGGCGCTGCACGAGCTGAAGGATCCGCGCGCCGTCGAGCTGGCGCGCCGCGCCTATGAGGCAGTGCCGAAATCGCCCTCGGTCCTGGACACCTACGGCGTCATCCTGAACGCCAAGGGCGACCCGAAGGGGCTCGAGATGATGCGCCAGGCGATCGAGCTGGCGCCCGAGAACCCGCAACTGCGGCTGCACCTGGCCGAGGCGCTCGCCGGCGCCGGCGACAAGGCCGGCGCGAAGACCCAGATCGACGCGCTCCTGAAGGCCGCCCCCGAGGGCCGGCACGCCGCTGCGGCGAAGGCGCTCAGGGATCGGCTGTAGGGCGCGGGCGCGTTCGCGGTTGCGGCGGCCGGCGGGGCGGGGTGATGGGGGGCGGTCGGTGCTGCGCACCGACTGCCCGCGCTGCTCGCCTCGGGGGCGCGCGGCGAGACTCGCTCCGCTCGCTGGCGCGAGCTGCGCTCGGACAGTCGCCGCGAGAGTGATCGACGAGGCGCGCTGCGCGCGCCGCCCCCGAGGCTGCGCTGCTCGGCGCCACCCCGACATCACCCCGCCCCGCCGGCCGCCGCAACCGCTCTGGCTAACTCGAGGGGGTTCGGAGCGAACCCCGGCGCGATGGCCTTGGACCTGAGCTGTGGCAACGATTCGGGAGCTCGACGATCCGAGAGCTGTAGTGACCGGGCTGGTGCGACGGCTCGGGAGGCGCGACAACCTCGCGGACGCCCACGCACCCCCTCAGCGTTATCGGCCAAGGCGCGGGCGGCCGGCCGGTGGGGCGCCTGTGCGCCGCCGAGAAGCGCAGCACTGCCGGCCGGCGCGCGCAGCGCGCTCGTCAATCACTCTCGCGGCGACTGTCTGAGCGCAGCTCGCGCCAGCGAGCGGAGCGAGTCTCGCCGCGCAGGCCGGCAGTGCGAGCATCGCAGGGCACCCCCGCGCAGCGGGGGCCAGCACCGGCGCCCCACCGGCCGGCCGCCCGCGCCTTGGCTCGCCCCAACCTTGGCGCGCTCCAACCTTGACGCGCACCAACCGGATCAGCCCCGACCGGCGTGCCCGACGTACCAGCCGATCGATTCGGCCAGCCCGGCTTCGATCCGGTGCGTCGGCGCGTAGCCGAGCAGCGCGCGTGCGCGACCGATGTCGGCCAGCGAATGCCGGACGTCGCCGGCGCGGAAGTCGCGGAACCGGGGCTCGGCCGCGGCCAGTGACGCCGCCCGGCCCGGATCGGCGCCGGCCAGCGCATGCCGGATCGCCTCGAACAGCGCCAGCAGCGTGGTGCGGTCGCCCACCGCGACGTTGAACACCTCGTGCGGCGCCGGCAGTTCGGCGACGAGACCCGCGCGCAGGTTGGCCTGCACCGCGTTGGCCACGTAGCAGAAGTCGCGGCTCGTCAAGCCGTCGCCGTTGATCCAGACCGGCTCGCCGGACAGCAGCGACGAGACCCAGCGCGGCACCACCGCCGCGTACGCCCCGTCCGGATCCTGGCGCGGCCCGAACACGTTGAAGTAGCGCAGGCCGACGCAGGTCATGCCGTAGACACGCGCCCAGGTGTCGGCGAACAGCTCGTCGGCGGCCTTCGTGGCGGCATAGGGCGAGAGCACCCGCCCGACCCGGTCCTCGACCTTCGGCAGCGCCTCGTGATCGCCGTAGACCGAGCTCGACGATGCGTAGACGAAGCGGCCGACCCCGGCCCGCCGGGCGGCATCGAGGATCTTGACGAAACCATCGACGTTGGCGGCGAACGAGCGCAGCGGCTGCTCGATCGAGCGCGGCACCGAGCCGAGCGCCGCCTGGTGCAGCACGATGTCGACCGCGCCGGCAGGTCCGCCCGCGACCGCGTCGTGACAGGCGGCCTCGTCGCACAGGTCGCCCTCGACGAAGCGGAAGCGCGCCCAGGCACCCTCGCCCACCTGGTCGCGCACCTCGTCGAGGTTGCGCCGGAAGCCGGTCGCGAAGTTGTCCAGCCCGACCACCTCGTGGCCGCCGCGCAGCAGCGTCTCGACCAGGTTCGATCCGATGAAGCCGGCCGCGCCGGTGACCAGCCAGCGGCGCGGCGCGCCGCGCAGCAGTTCGAGATTGGCGTCGCTCACAGGCGCCACAGCCGCAGCCCGGCCGCGGACACCGCGGCGGGATCGAACGCCGACTTGACGTCGGTGAACACCGCGCCACGCTCGCCCTTGGCCGCGATCGCCGGCAGGCCCAGGTCGCGATAGGCCGAGTGCGACACCGCGGCGACGATCGCCGCCGCCTTCGGCAGCGCATCCCACGGGGTCAGCGAGACGCCGTACTCGTGCCGCGCCTCGGCCTCCTCGGCCACCGGATCGTGCACGTAGACCCGGGTGCCGTAGCTCTCGAGCTCGCGCACCACGTCGATGACCTTGGAGTTGCGCAGGTCGGGCACGTCTTCCTTGAAGGTCAGGCCCAGCACGATCACCGGCGAATCCTTCACCGCGAAGCCGGCCGCGATCATCTCCTTGATCGTGCGCTGCGCGATGAAGGCGCCCATCCCGTCGTTGATCCGCCGTCCGGCGAGGATCACCTGCGGGTGGTAGCCGAGCATCTCGGCCTTGTGGGTCAGGTAATACGGATCGACGCCGATGCAGTGCCCGCCCACCAGGCCCGGGCGGAACGGCAGGAAGTTCCACTTGGTGCCTGCCGCCTTCAGCACTTCGAGCGTGTCGATCCCGACGCGGTCGAAGATCATCGCCAGCTCGTTGACCAGCGCGATGTTCAGGTCGCGCTGCGTGTTCTCGATCACTTTCGCGGCCTCGGCGACCTTGATGCCGCTCGCCTTGTGCACGCCGGCCGTCACCACCGCGGCGTACAGCGCCGCGACCTTGTCCAGCGTCTCCGCATCGTCGCCCGATACCACCTTCACGATGCGCGCGAGCGTGTGCTCCTTGTCGCCGGGGTTGATCCGCTCGGGCGAATAGCCGACGTGGAAGCCCTCGCGCCACTTCATCCCCGAGTGCTTCTCGAGCACCGGGATGCACACCTCCTCGGTCGCGCCCGGGTACACCGTCGATTCGTACACCACGATGGCGCCGCGCTTCATGTGCCGGCCGCAGGTTTCGCTGGCCGATACCAGAGGGAAAAAGTCGGGATTGTGCCCGGCGTCGACCGGCGTCGGCACGGCGACGATCAGGAAGTCGGCGCGCGCCAGGTCCTTCGGGTCATGGGTCACGACGAGGCGCCCGGCGGCCTCGAACTGCTCGCGCGACACCTCTCCGGTGGGATCCTCGTGGCGGCGGAAATGATCGATCTTCGCGGCGGACAGGTCGTACCCGATGGTCTCGAAGACCTTGCCGAACTCCACGGCGAGCGGAAGGCCAACGTAACCGAGGCCGACGACAGCGACGATGCTCATGATGGGATGCCGATTTCCGGAGGGTGGGGACCCGCACGACTTTAGGGCGGCCGGGAGGCGCCGCCGAGGAACTAATTCATCGCGCAGCGAGGCGGCGATCTTACAATACGGCCTTGCAAGTCACGGATCGCCGATGCACGCTCGCGGCCGAACGGTCTCCCCCTTCCGCCAGTCGTTCCCTCCGGGGTCTCCCGCGGGCCGCACGGCACGCGCGCTCGCCGCGGCGCTCGCGGCCGGCGTGGCCGCCGGCACCGCGCCGGCACTCGCCCTCGAGGCAACGCCGGCTGCAGCGGTCGTCACGGCTTCCGTGCCCGTCACAGTCTCGGTACCCGTGACGGGCACGGTGCCCGTGACGGTCTCGATGCCCGCCACGGCCGCCCTGCCCGCCGCGCCGGTCGAGACGCCCGCGTCCGGCCCGACCCCGCGGGCCCGCGCGCTGGTCGAGGCAGGCATCCGCTACGAGCATGCCGAGGGCACCGGGCGCGACTACGCCCGCGCGCATGCGCTCTACTGCGCCGCCGCGCGGTCCGGCGACGCGGACGCGCTGCTGCGCATGGGCTGGATGTACGCCAACGGCCGCGGCCTGCCGCGCGACGACTCGATCGCGAGCACGCTGTTCCGCCAGGCGGCGGCCGCCGGCAGCGAGATCGGCGCGCGGCTGGCGCAGATGATCCGCGGCGACGGCGAGAAACTGCCCGAGTGCCTGCGCGCGCCCGACCAGGTCGCCGTCGCGCCCGTCGTCCGGCCCGATCCCGGCCCGACGCCCGTGATCGAGCGGCCGGCGCAGTTCCGCACGGCGCCCGTCTCGACCGACCAGCGCCGGCTGGCCCAGACGGTGGTCGCGATGGCGCGCGAGTTCCGGCTCGATCCCCGGCTCGTCTTCGCGGTGATGCGCGCGGAATCGAACTTCGACCCGCTGGCGCGCTCGTCCAGGAACGCGCAGGGCCTGATGCAGCTCATCCCCGAGACCGCCGAGCGCTTCGCGGTCCGCGACCCGTTCGATCCGGTCGAGAACCTGCGCGGCGGCATGAGCTACCTGCGCTGGCTGCTGTCGTACTTCCGCGGCGACGTGGTGCTCGCGCTGGCCGGCTACAACGCCGGGGAGGGAGCGGTCGATCGGCATCGCGGCGTCCCGCCCTATGCCGAGACGCTGGCCTACGTCCAGCGGATCCGCGCGCTGTACCCGCGCGACAGCCATCCCTACGACGCCCGGGTCACGGCGCCCTCGCCCTGGACCCAGGAGCGCACCCGGACCGTCATGGTGGGCGGTCGCGTGTCTTTCACCAAGTGAAAAAATACCTCGCAGCGGACGCCACTCCGTTGCAATCTTGATCAGTCCGACGAACGGCCCCCGAGGGTCGTCCCGGATTCACAATAAGCTGCAATACTCGTTCGACCCGGCACGACAGGAGCCCTCCCGATGTTTCGCCTCTTCGCCGCATTTCTGGCCGCCCTGGTCGTGGCCGGCTGCGCTGCCACGAATCCCCCGGCGCCGGTCAACGCCGCCCAGCCGGACTACAAGTACATCATCGGGCCCGGTGATTCCCTGAACATCGTCGTCTGGCGCAATCCGGAGCTGTCGACCACGGTTCCGGTGCGCCCGGACGGCCGCATCACGACCCCGCTGGTCGAAGACATGGTCGCCCAGGGCAAGAACCCGAGCGGGCTGGCGCGCGAGATCGAGACCGCCCTGAAGAAATACCTGCAGGATCCGGTGGTCACGGTGGTGGTGCAGAACTTCGGCGGCGGCAACTCCGAGCAGGTGCGCGTGCTGGGCCAGGCGGTCAAGCCGGCGACGCTGCCCTACCGGCAGAACATGACGCTGCTCGACGTGATGATCTCGGTCGGCGGCCTGACCGACTTCGCGGCGGGCAACCGCGCGGTGCTGATCCGCGCGGCCGAGAACAACAAGGCCTACAACGTCCGCCTGGCCGACCTGATCAAACGCGGCGACGTCGGCGCCAACGTGCAGGTGCTCCCGGGCGACGTGATCATCATCCCGGAAAGCTGGTTCTGACCTGGGTGCCGCGCAGATGCTCGAAACCATCGCCTACCTGAAATCGATTCTCCGCGGGATCTGGTTCTACCGCTGGAGCGCGCTGATCATCGCGATCGCCGTCGGCGCCGCCGGCGCCTTCGCGGTCTGGCGCATGCCGAACCAGTACCAGGCGACGGCGCGCGTCTTCGTCGACACGCAGACGATCCTCAAGCCGCTGCTGAGCGGGCTGGCGGTCGAGCCCAACGTCAACGAGGTCGTCGGCATGATGGCCCGCACGGTCGTCAACCGGCCCAATGCCGAGCGGGTGGCGCGCGCCGCCGACCTCGACCTGAAGGCGCGCAACGCCACCGAGCGCGACATCATCGTCGACAAGCTGATGCGCGACATCCGCTTCGGCACGGTCGCGGGCGCCAACAACCTGTTCACCATCAGCTACGTGAGCGACCAGCCCGGCGTAGCGCGCAACGTCGTCCAGTCGCTGCTGAACATCTTCGTCGAGTCGAGCCTGGGCGCGAAGCGGCGCGACACCGAGCAGGCCCAGAAGTTCATCGACGAGCAGATCGCCGCCTACGAGAAGAAGCTGCTCGAGGCCGAGAACGCGCTGAAGGAGTTCAAGATCCGGAACATGCGCCTGATGCCCGGGCTCGAGCGCAATTACCTGACCCAGGTCGGCGAGATGGAGATCAAGCTGCGCGAGGCGCAGCTCGAGTTGCGCCAGGCCGAGAACTCGCGCGACGAACTGCGGCGCCAGCTCACCGGCGAGGCGCCGCTCGTGGCCGGCCCGCCCGAGATCGTCCTGGGCAGCACCCCGACCGGCTACGTGCCCGAGGAACCCACCGAGTTCGACGAACGCATCGAGGCGCAGCGCAAGCGCCTGGACGAGCTCGAGCTTCGTTACACGTCGGCGCATCCCGACGTGGTCGCCACCAAGCGCGTGCTCGCCGAGCTCGAGGCGCAGCGCACCAAGGCGCGCAAGCCCAAGACCGAGGGCGGCACCGGCGCCGGCACGGGCGGACGCACCACGACGGTGGTGAACCCGGTGTTCCGCGAGCTGCGCATCGCGCTGGCCGACGCCGAGGCGCAGGTCGCCTCGCAGCGTGTCAAGGCCGCCGAGTTCGAGAACCGCCTGCGCGAGGCCCAGCAGATGGCCCAGGCGGTGCCGCGCATCGAGGCCGAGTACACGCAGCTGAACCGCGACTACGCGGTCAACAAGGACAACTACGACAAGCTGCTGGCGCGCCGCGAGTCGGCCCAGATGTCGGGCGAGCTCGACGCCTCGGCCGGCATCGGCGACTTCCGCGTCGTCGATCCGCCGCGGGTCGATCCGGCGCCGATCAAGCCCAACCGCCCGGTCCTGCTGGCCGGGGTGCTGCTCGCCTCGCTGGCCGCCGGGATCGGCATCGCCTTCGCCCGCGACCAGCTCCGGCCGACCTTCCTCGACGTGCGCAGCCTGGCCACCGCCACCGGCCTGCCGCTGCTGGGCGGCGTGTCGTACATCGCCAACGCGGCCGAGCGTGCCCGGCGCCGGGTGGGCCTGGTCGCGTTCTCGGCCTCCACCGCCGGATACGTCCTGCTGTTCGGCCTCGCCATCGCGTTCTACGCGCTCAAGCCGCTAGCGAAGTAAGGGTTGCCATGAGTCTCATCGAACGCGCCGTCGCACGCCTCACGCAGGGCGATTCCGCGCCTCGAGCCGGTACCGAGCAGGACCCGGCGCCGCGCGGCGCAGGCGAGCGCCGGACCACGATCGAGGCGCTGGCCGACCGGATGGCCGCCGAGCCCGCCGCCGCTGCCCAGCCACAGCCACAGCCCCAGCCCCAGCCCCAGGCGCCTGCCGCCCCGCCGCCGGCGCGCCCCGTGCAGGCGCCGACGCCGATCCCGCCCGCGGCAGCGGCCCCGGCGGCCGAGCCGATCCGCATCCACCTGGAAGCATTGCGCGCACGCGGCATGGTCGTGCCCGGCGGCACCCCGACACCCACGGCCCACGAGTTCCGGATCATCAAGCGCCCCCTGCTGGCCAATGCCTTCGGGCGCACCGGCCAGCCCGCCGTCGACCACGGCAAGCGCATCATGATCACCAGCGCCTTCCCCGGCGAGGGCAAGAGCTTCTGCGCGATCAACCTGGCCCTGAGCATCGCCGCCGAGCGCGACCACGGGGTGATCCTGGTCGACGCCGACGTGGCCCGGCCGTCGATCCCGCGCGAGCTCGGCTTCGAGACCCAGGCCGGCCTGATGGACTGGCTGGTCGACGGCGGCCCGGACCTGTCCCGATTGGTCCTGCCGACCAATATCGATACACTGTCGATCCTGCCCGCGGGACGGCGCCACGAGCACGCGACCGAGCTGCTGGCGAGCGAGGCGATGGGACGGCTGCTCGCCCAGCTCAGCGAGCGGTATCCCGACCGCATCATCATCTTCGACTCGCCGCCGCTGCTGGTCACGACCGAGGCCCAGGTGCTCGCCTCGTACATGGGGCAGATCGTGATGGTCGTGGAAGCCGGCAAGACCCCGCGCGACGCGGTCACCCAGGCACTGTCGGCCATCGAGTCCAACGAGATCATCGGGCTCGTCCTGAACAAGGCGGACAAGATTGAAACCAGCGGCTACTACCAGGGATACGGCTACGGGGCGGCGTAGCCCTCCGGCCGGCATCGCAAGAACCGTCTCGACGCTGGCCGGCGTGGCCGCCGGCCTGCTTGCCGGCGCGTGGCCGGCGCCGGCGTCCGCGCAGGGCAGCGGCATCGGCTTCCCGATCGAGCGGCCGAGCCTCACGCCGGGCGTCCGTGCGGCGGCCACCTACAGCGACAACATCCTGCTGTCCGGCGGAGGCCGCAGCAGCGACCTGGTGCTCGAGGCCTCGCCGTACATCAATGCGCGATCGATGTCGCCCCGGGCCCGCTACAACATCGACTACCAGCTGCGCAACTTCTGGCGCGTGCGCGACGGCGACACCAACTTCTTCCGGCACGGCCTGAACGCCAACGGCTCGTTCGCGCTCGTCGACGACCGGCTCTGGCTCGACCTGTCGGGCTTCATGGGAACGATCAACGCCTCGGCCGCCGGCCCGATCAGCGCCGACCCGGCCTCCTCGTTCACCAACACGGCCAACGTCCGCAACTTCACCATCTCGCCGTGGTACCGCGACCGGTTCCGCAACGTCGCCAGCTACGACCTGCGCTATTCGCTCTCCCACGCCGGGGGGTCGAGCGGCTTCGCGCTGGCCAAGCTGACCCACCGGGGCAGCGCGTCGGTCGCGGGACTGCCGCGCGACTACTCGCCCTGGAACTGGAGCGTCTACGGCAACTTCGAGCGCCGCGAGTTCGACGGCGGGATCGAGCGCAACCGCCGCTCGTCGGGCGTGCAGCTGTCGTACCGGGTCACCCCCGCGCTGCGCGTGAGCGGCACCCTCGACTACGAGCAGATCGACGAGGTCCGCAACAGCGACGGCGACAACTACGGCTACGGCCCGGGCGCGGGCTTCGACTGGTCGCCGAACACGCGCACCAGCGTCTCGGCCTCGGTCTCGCGCCGCTACTACGGCACCATCGGCAACGCACGCGCCGCCTACACCACGCCGGGCACGACGCTCGGCATCCAGTACTCGCGCGGCATCATCACCAGCGCCGACGGCTCGCTGACGCGGCTCGACCCGCTGGCGCTGCTCGGCGGCCCCGGCGGACTCCCCAACTCGGTCCTGGCGGCGCTGATCGCCAATGGCCTGCTGGTCCCGGGCGCCATGCTCACCCAGGGCCTGTACACCGACGCCGCGGTGTTCGACCGCCGCATCACCGCCTTCTGGGGCCTGCGCGGCGCGCGCAACTCGCTCACCTTCTCGGCCTACTGGTCCACGCGCGAGTCGACGACCGAGCTCGTCGCGATCACCGCGATCACCGGCATCCGGGGCAGCAGCGTGGCCGGCGGCGTGTTCTCGGGCGAGCTGCGCGAGCGCGGCGCCGCGGTGGCCTACCAGCATCGCCTGGATGCCCGCTCGTCGGTCGACGTCACGCTCGACCGGCGGCTCAACGAATCCAGCTCCGGCGGCTTCGAGACGCGCCTCACCACGCTGCGCACCGGCTACTCGACCCAGCTCACCTCGGACACCGCGGCATTCGCGGGCTACCGCCATACCCGGCAGTCCAGCGGCGGCACCGGGTCCGAGTACAGCGAGAACGCGATCTACGGCGGCATCGACATGCGCTTCCGATAGGCGGACCAAAGATGTACGAGTCGTTCTACGGACTGTCCGCCAAGCCGTTCCAGCTCAGCCCCGACCCCGAGTTCTTCTTCGGCAGCCGCGGCCACCGCCGCGCGATGGCCTATCTCGAATACGGGCTGCACCAGGCCGAGGGGTTCATCGTCGTCACCGGCGAGGTCGGCGCCGGCAAGACCACGCTGGTGCAGCAACTGCTGCGCCGGCTCCCGGTCGACAACGTGGTGCCGGTGCAGATCGTGACCACGCAACTCGAGGCCGAGGACCTGGTGCGCATCGTCGCCAGCTCGTTCGGGCTGCCCACCGACACGCACGACAAGTCGACGCTGCTGATCCGGCTGGAGCAGTACCTGCGCCAGCTGCAGGCGGAAGGCAAGCGTGCGCTGCTGATCGTCGACGAAGCGCAGAACCTCGGGGCACGCGCGATCGAGGAACTGCGCATGCTGTCGAACTTCCAGGTCGGCACCAAGGCGATCCTCCAGAGCTTCCTGCTCGGCCAGCCCGAGCTGCGCGACCTGATGCAGCGCCCCGAGATGCGCCAGCTCAAGCAGCGCATCATCGCCGCGTACCACCTCGGCCCGCTCGATCGCGCCGAGACGCAGCAGTACATCGAGCACCGGCTGGTGCATGTCGGCTGGAAGAACGACCCCGTCTTCGACGCCGCGGCGTTCGACCGGATCTTCACGATCACCCACGGCATCCCGAGGCGGATCAACACCCTGGCCGACCGCCTGCTGCTCAGCGGCTTTCTCGCCGAGCGCCACCAGCTCGGCGAGCAGGACGTCGTCGACGTCGCCGAGGAATTGCGCATGGAGCTCGGCCCGCGGCGCGGCTTCCAGCGCGATGCCACGGCGGCCGACACTGCGGCCGACGCGGCAGCGGACGATCGCGATGCCGGCGCCGAAGCGCTCGACGGCCTCGACGGCGAGGAATCGCCCGCGGCGAACGGCCTCGCCACCGGGCTCCCGGGCCCGGCACGCGGCGCCCGCGCCAACGGCCGCGCCCCCGCCGACGGCCGCGTGGCCGAGCTCGAGCAACGGGTCGAGATGCTCGAGTCGGCCACCGGGATGATCTTCGGCGCGCTCAAGAAGGTGCTGCGCCTGCTGCGCGGCCGCCCGGCAGGCGCCGACGCGACGGAGCGCGACTCGCCGTGACCGCTCCCGCCGATGCCCTCCCGGCCGGCCGCGCGCACGGCGCGCCGCCCGTCAACGCGATGTCGATCGACGTCGAGGACTACTTCCAGGTCGCCGCGTTCGCCCCCTACATCGAGCGCGACCGCTGGGACCGGATGGAGTGCCGCGTCGAGCGCAATGTCTCTCTCATCCTCGACCTGCTCGACCGTCACGCGACGAAGGCCACTTTCTTCACGCTCGGCTGGATCGCGGAACGCTATCCTGCCCTGGTGAAAGACATCGTCGCCCGCGGACACGAACTCGCCAGCCACGGCTACGGCCACCTGCGCGCGAGCGACCAGACCCCCGAGGCCTTCCGGGAAGACCTCGCCGTCGCGAAGACGATCCTCGAGGACATCGGCGGCGTCGCCGTCACCGGCTACCGGGCGCCCAGCTTCTCGATCGGCGAAGGCAATCTCTGGGCCCACGACGTCATCGCCGAGACCGGCCATCGCTACAGCTCGAGCGTGTACCCGATCGCCCACGACCACTACGGGATGCCCGAGGCGCCGCGCTTCGCCTGGCGCACCGGCTCCGGCGTGGTCGAGATCCCGCCAAGCTCGCTGCGGCTGCTGGGCCGCAACCTGCCCGCCTCGGGCGGCGGCTACTTCCGCCTGCTTCCCTACCCGGTATCGCGCTGGAGCATCCGGCGCATCAACCGGCAGGACGGGCAGCCTTGCATCTTCTACTTCCATCCGTGGGAAGTCGATCCGCAGCAGCCGCGCATCGGCGCGGCCGGGGCGAAATCGCGCTTCCGCCACTACCTGAACCTGGAACGGATGGCGGCGCGCCTGGATCGCCTGCTGGCCGACTTCCGCTGGGACCGGGTCGATCGCGTCTTCGCCCGGCACCTGTCGCACTGACGCGCCGGCCGCTCCGCCCACGTCCACCGCAGCCCCGCTTGCTCCCGCCGATGAACGCCGTCACCGAAGCCTGGCCCGTCGATTCCGCGACCCCGCCGAAGGCGGCCGGGCCCGTCACGATCGCCCTCGCGGGCGACCACGACGCGCGCGACTGGCAGGACTGGATCGAGCGCCATCCGGCCTCGACGATCTACCACGACTGGGCCTGGCGCCGGGTGCTGGCCGAGGCGTTCGGCCACCGCCCCCACTTCCTGGTCGCGCGGCGCGCCGGCAGGGTGGTCGGCGTGCTGCCGCTGGCGCAGGTGAAGACGCTGCTGTTCGGCCACGCGCTGGTCAGCCTGCCCTTCTGCCCGTACGCCGGCCCGCTGGGCGAGGACCGCGAGACGCTCGACGCGCTCGACGCCCGCGCCGAGGCGCTGGCGCGCGAGCTCGGCGTCGATCACCTCGAGTACCGCAGTCTCGGCGCTTCCCACCGCGGCTGGCCGTCGCAGGACCTGTACGTCGTGTTCCGCAAGCCGATCGGCGCCGACCACGACGCGAACATGAACGCGATCCCGCGCAAGCAGCGCGCGATGGTGCGCAAGGGGATCAAGGCGGGGCTCACCGGCGAAACCGGCGACCTCGATGCCTTCTTCGCGCTGTTCGCCGACAACGTCCACCGGCACGGCACCCCGGCGCACAGCCGGCGCTTCTTCGCGCTGATGCTCGAGGCCTTCGGCGAGCGCGCCGACATCCTGGTGGTGCGCGACCCGCAGGGCACGCCGGTCAGCGGCGTATTCAACCTGTACTTCCGCGACGAGGCGCTGCCGATGCACGCGGGCGACCACGTGCGCGCGCGCGACCTTGCCGCCAACGACTTCAAGTACTGGGAGCTGATGCGACGCTGCGCCGATCGCGGCTACCGCGTCTTCAACTACGGACGCAGCAAGCGCGGCACCGGCCCGTTCGACTTCAAGAAGAACTGGGGCTTCGAGCCCACGCCGCTCACCTACGAGTACCGGCTCTTCAAGCGCGACGCGATCCCGCAGAACAATCCGCTGAACCCGAAGTACCGGCTGCTGATCGCGACCTGGCGGCGCCTTCCCCGCTGGCTGGTCAACGCGATCGGCCCGTACCTGGTACGCGGGCTCGGCTGAGGCATTCCGCGATGGCGAGCCGGCTCCCGTACGATGCGCGCGACGCCCTCCCCGGCCCGGCGGCGCAGGCGACGCCGTCGCGACGCTGGCTGCCGGTGTTCGCGGTGTTCGTGGCCGCGTGCCTGCTCTCGATCGCAGCCTTCCCCGACGCCTGGATGGCGATGGCCCGCGTCTGGTGGACCTCCGAGACCTACGCGCACGGCTTCATCGCGCTGCCGTGCGCGGCCTGGATGATCTGGCGCCGCCGCGACGACTGGGCCCAGGTCGAGCCCCGCACCTGGTGGCCCGCGCTGGCGCTCGTGATCGGCTGCGGCGCCCTCTGGCTCACCGGCCGGCTGGGCGGCGTCTCCTCGATCGAGGAGTTCGCGGCGGTCGCGATCATCCCGGCCACCGTGCTGCTGGCGACCGGCCCCGCGATCGCCCGCGCGCTGGCGTTCCCGCTCGCGTTCCTGTTCTTCGCGGTGCCGGTCGGAGAGTTCCTGACCCCGATCATGATGGACTACACCGCCGACGCGACCGTGACCGCATTGCGCTGGTCCGGGGTGCCGGTCTATCGCGAGGGGCTGCATTTCATGGTCCCGAGCGGGCGCTGGTCGGTGGTCGAGGCCTGCAGCGGCCTGCGCTACCTGATCGCCTCGCTGGCGCTGGGCGTGCTCTACGCCTACCTGCAGTTCCGCGCGCTGCGCTACCGGCTGACCTTCGTCGCGCTGGCGATCGTGGTGCCGGTCATCGCCAACTGGGTCCGGGCCTACCTGATCGTCATGCTCGGGCACCTGTCCGACATGAAGATCGCCGCCGGGGTCGACCACCTGATCTACGGCTGGCTGTTCTTCGGCATCGTGATGGCGGGCATGTTCTGGTTCGGCTCGCGCTGGAACGAACCGGAGGCCCGTCCGCGAGCGGCCGCCCTCGGGCCGGCCGACGGCGCCGCGGCGGCCGCCCCGGCGACGGCCTCGGTCGCGATGCCCCTCTCCGCCGCCGGCTTCCGGCTCGACCGCGCCGTGGCCATCGCCGCGGTGGTGGCGGTGCTCGCCTGGCGCCCCATCGCCGGGGCGATGCTCGACGCGACCGATCCGGTGGCGATCGGACCGGCGCTGCGCACCGCGCTCGCCGGGTTCCCGCCGGCCCCGTCCCTGCCCTTCGCGCCCGCCTACCAGGACCCGCGCGAGACCGTGCGCAGCGCGCACCGCGTCGACGGCCGGCCAGTCGAAGTGCACGCCTTCTACTACGCCCGCCAGCACGAATCGCAGGAGATGATCCACGCGCGCAACGCGCTGGTGCGCCTCGACGACCCCCAGTGGACGATCCGCGGCAGCGGCACCGAAACCACCCCGTTCGGCGATGTCGCGACCTACCGGCTGCGCCGCGCCGGCGGCGAATCGCTGCTCGTCTGGACCTGGTACGCGGTCGACGGCCGGCAGTCGTCGAGCGCCTATCGCGCCAAGGCGGCGACCGCGTGGTCGCTCGCGACCGGCCAGGGCGACCATTCGCTGGCCCTCGTGCTCGCCGCGCCGCTCGACGACGACGGCAGCGCGGCGCTGCAGTCGGCCCATGGGCGACTGGCCGGTGCGGCCGCGGCGCTCGCGCCGGCCGCCGCCGCGGTCTCGCGCGGACACCTGCGATGAAGCGCCCGGCGGCCCCGGGCGACGCGCGCGCCCACATCCTCCACGTCGTTCACCGGCTCGACACCGGCGGGATGGAAAACGGACTGGTCAACCTGGTCAACCGGCTCCCGGCCCAGCGCTTCCGCCACACGATCGTCTCGCTCACCGGCGTCGGCCCGATCGCCGACCGGATCGCCAACCGGGAGGTCGCGGTCCTGCGGCTGGACCGCCGGCCCGGGCCGCTGTCGCGCGAGATCCCGCGCCTGTGGCGCCTGTTCCGGTCGCTGCGTCCGGCGCTGGTGCACACGCGCAACGTCGGCACGCTCGAGGCGCAGATCGCCGCGACCCTCGCCCGGGTGCCGGCGCGCGTGCACGGCGAGCACGGATGGGAAGTGCACGACATCGTCGGCAGCAGCCCGTCGCTGCTGCGCACGCGCCGCTGGCTGCGCCGGCTGGTGCATGCCCAGGTGGCGCTGTCCACGCCCACCTTCGAGTTCCTGCGCGACCGCGTCGGCGTTCCGCCCGACCGGCTCGTCTCGATCTGCAACGGGGTCGACACCGAACGCTTCCGTCCGCGCGATCCGGTGCACGAGGCGCCGCGCGATTTCGCCCGGCTCGGCGGCCCCGCCTGGCCCGCCGACTCGGTCGTGGTGGGCTGCGTCGGGCGCCTGGCCGATGTGAAGAACCCGCTGCTCCTGGTGCGCGCCTTCGAGGCGCTCGTCGCGCGCACGCGCGCCGCCGATCCGGCCCTCGCGGCGCGGCTGAAGCTCGCGATCGTCGGCCACGGCCCGCTCGCCGACACGCTGCGCGAGCGCGTCCGGCATCCGTCGTTGCGCGAAGCCGTCTGGATGGCGGGCGACCGCCAGGACATCCCGGCGCTGATGCGCAGCTTCGATCTCTACGCGCTGCCCTCGCTCGCCGAGGGGATCAACAACACGCTGCTCGAGGCGATGGCCAGCGGCCTGCCGGTGATCGCCACCCGCGTGGGCGGCAACGCCGAACTGGTCGCCGACGGCGACTGCGGCGCGCTGATCGAATCCGAGGATGTCGCCGGACTCACGGCGGCGCTGGAATCCTATGCGCGAGACGCCGCGCTGCGCACCCGTCACGGCGCGCAGGCCCGCCTGCGGGCCGCCGGGCGGTTCGGGCTCGACAGGATGGTCGAGGCGTACCAGGATCTGTACACCCGGCTGCTGGTGCGTCGCGGCGCGATGCCCAAAGGCTGGGGCGACGCCTGCCCCCGTGCGGCCGGAACGGCGCCGAACGCCACGCTTCCCGACTTTCCTGCGAGCTGACCCGCCCATGTGCGGCATCACCGGCATCTTCGATTCGCGCGCACCGCGTCGCCCCGACGAGGCGCTGCTGCGCCGCATGAACGACATCCAGCTCCACCGCGGACCCGACGAGGGCTCGGTGCACATCGAGCCCCACGTCGGCCTCGGGCACCGGCGGCTCTCGATCATCGACGTCGCGACCGGCCAGCAGCCGCTGTTCAACGAAGACCGCAGCGTGGTCGTCGTCTTCAACGGCGAGATCTACAACTTCCAGGCGCTCGCGGCCGAGCTCGAGGCCGCCGGCCACGTCTTCCGCACGCGCAGCGACACCGAGGTGATCGTCCACGGCTGGGAGCAATGGGGCGAAGCCTGCGTCGAACGCTTCCGCGGCATGTTCGCGTTCGCGCTCTGGGACCGCAACCGCCAGACCCTGTTCATGGCCCGTGACCGCCTGGGCGTCAAGCCGCTGCACTACGCGGTGCTGCCCGACGGGCAGCTGCTGTTCGGCTCCGAGCTGAAGACCATCGTCGCGCACCCCGGCTTCTCGCGCGAGCTCGACGACCGGGCGATCGAGGACTACTTCGCGTTCGGCTACGTGCCCGATCCGCGCACCATCTACCGCGGGGCCGCCAAGCTCGCGCCGGCGCACACCCTCACCTGGCGGGTCGGCGAGCGCGCCCCGCGCCTGCGGCGCTACTGGGATGTCCGCTTCGAGCCCGACGCCGGGCTCGGCCTCGAGGACGCCTGCGAGCAACTGCGCGAGCGCCTGCTCGAGTCGGTGAAGCTGCGCATGATCGCCGAGGTGCCGCTCGGCGCCTTCCTGTCGGGCGGCGTGGACTCGAGCGCCGTGGTCGCGGCGATGGCGGGGCTGTCCGACACGCCGGTGAAAACCTGCTCGATCGGCTTCGACGTCGCCTCGTTCAACGAGTCGGCCTTCGCGCAGAAGGTGGCCGAGCGCTACCGCACCGATCACTACACCGAGACGGTGCGCGCCGACGACTTCGGCCTTATCGACCGCCTCGCCGGCCTCTACGACGAGCCGTACGCCGACAGCTCGGCCATCCCGACCTACCGGGTCTGCGAGCTGGCGCGCAAGCGCGTCACGGTCGCGCTCTCGGGCGACGGCGGCGACGAGACCTTCGGCGGCTACCGGCGCTACAAGTTCCACGTGCGCGAGCAGGCGCTGCGCGACCGCCTGCCCGCCGCGCTGCGGCAGCGGTTGTTCGGCACGCTCGGGCGCGTCTATCCGAAGTTCGATGCCTTGCCGCGGATCTTCCGGGCGCGGGCCACCTTCCAAGCGCTCGCCCGCGACGCGGTCGACGCCTACTGCCACTCGGTGTCGATCGTCCGCGACGACGACCGCGCGTTCCTGTTCTCGCCGGCGTTCCGGCGCCGGCTCGGCGGGTACCGCGCGCGCGACGTCTTCGCCGAGCACGCCTTGCGCGCCCCCACCGACGACCCGCTGTCGCTGATCCAGTACCTGGACTACCAGACCTACCTGCCCGGCGACATCAACACCAAGGTCGACCGGGCCAGCATGGCGCACTCGCTCGAGGTGCGCGAGCCGCTGATGGACCACGAGCTGGTCGAATGGGCCGCGCGCCTGCCGGCGGCGCTCAAGCTGTCCGGCGGGGAAGGCAAGCGGGTGCTGAAGAAGGCGATGGAACCGCTGCTGCCGCACGACGTGCTGTACCGCCCGAAAATGGGCTTCGCGGTGCCGCTGGTCGACTGGTTCCGCGGCCCGCTGCGCAGCGAGGTCCAGCGCGTGCTCGAAGGCGAGGCCCTGGCGCACACCGGCCTGTTCGATCCCCGGGCGCTGTCGCGCATCGCCGGCGAGCACCTGTCGGGACAGCGCGACCGCAGCGCGCTGATCTGGAGCCTTCTGATGTTCGAGCGCTTCGCCGCCACGCTGTCGTCGTCCGATTTCGCCGGCGACCGGGCAGCGCCGCCGAGAGAGACGGCGCTCCATGCGTGACGTCATCCTCACGCTGGTCCTGATCGGCCTGCTGCCGGTCTCGTTGAAGCGCCCGTTCCTGGGCGCACTGATGTTCGCGGTCATCAGCCTGGCCAACCCGCACCGCTTCACCTGGGGCTTCGCCTACTCGATGCCCTGGGCGATGGCCTACGCCGGCGTCACCATGGTCGGCATGCTGGCCACGCAGGAGCGCATGCTCGGCGACGGCATCAAGCGCTACTTCCCGATCCTGCTCTATCTCGCGTGGATGGGCGTGACCTCGATCTTCGCCTTCGATCCGGCGCAAGCCGGCTATCGTTGGACCCAGGTCATGAAGGTGCACCTGATGTGCCTCGTTACGCTGAGCCTGCTGACCGACTGGGAACGCGTCAAGCAACTGGTCTGGGTGGTAGCCTGCAGCGTCGGCTTCTTCGGCCTGAAGGGGGGGCTCTTCACCCTCGCCAACGGCGGCGACTTCCTGGTCTGGGGTCCGCCCGAAAGCGCGATCCAGGACAACAACCACCTCGCGGTCGGCCTGGTGGTGACGCTGCCGCTGATGTACTGGCTCTTCACCCAGGCGCAGCGCAAGTGGCTGCGCGCGCTGATCGTCTTCTCGGCGCTGATGACCGCCGTCTCGATCTTCGGCTCGCACTCGCGCAGCGCCTTCCTCGGCATCGCCGCGATGTCGGCGTTCCTGCTGCTCAAGAGCCACCACAAGTTCGCGGTCGGCCTCGTCGGCGTCATCGTCGCCGCCGCGCTGGTCTCGTTCATGCCCGACGAGTACTGGCAGCGGATGGAGACGATCAAGACCTACAAGGAAGACGCCTCGGCGATGGGGCGGATCAACGTCTGGCACACCGCGGTCAACATCGCCAACGATCGCCTCACCGGCGGGGGCTTCGAATACTACAGCCCGCGCGTCTTCGCCCGCTACGCGCCCGACCCGGAAGACGTCCATGCGTCGCACAGCATCTACTTCCAGTCGATCGGCGAGCACGGCTGGATCGGCTTCGCGCTGTTCGGGTTCATCTGGCTCTACGTCTGGTCGCGCTGCCGGCGCGTCGTCCGTCAATCGATGCGCCTCGAGGACGGTGCGGCGATGGCCCTGCTGGTGCGCATGATTCAGGTAAGCTTGGTCGGCTTCGGCGTCGGCGGCGCCTTCGTCAACATCGGCAACTGGGACATGATGTATTACTTGGCGGTCGCAGCGCTCGGCACCGCGCGCGTCACCGACCTCGCGACGAAAGCGAGTGCCGCGACGTGGCCGCGGCAACGCGCCGCCCGCCAGGCCGGGCGCCCGACTCCGGCGCGACTCGGCGCCGGGCACGCCGCCGTTCGCGCGGACCGGCAGTGAGCCCGGGAATCGCCGGGGCACACGATTTCGACCGAACGGCCCGCCGATGGGGTCCCCACCAAGTGACTCACTTTCGCCAGGCCCCGGACGAACAGTTGCGTATCGGAAGCCTGCTCCGGATGCTGCCGCCCGGCAGCGAAGCCCTGGAGATCGGCTCGCGCGACGGGTATATCACCCGACGGATCGCCGAACGGTTCCCGCGCGTGACCGCGCTCGACCTCAGCCGTCCCGACATCGACCTTCCGAACGTCGAATGCGTGGCCGCCGACGTGCGCGCCCTGCACTGGCCGGACCGGCAGTTCGACGCGGTCATGTGCGCCGAGGTCCTCGAGCACGTCCCCGCCGGCGACCTGGCTCAGGCGTGCAACGAGCTGCAGCGCGTCGTGCGGCGACATCTTCTGATCGGGGTTCCCTTCGAGCAGGACCTGCGCCGGGCGCGCACGCGCTGCGGCCGCTGCGGCGGCATCAATCCGCCATACGGGCACGTCAACCGCTTCACGCGCCGTGATCTCGATGCGCTGTTCCCGACGCTGCGGCCGGTCGCGGAGGAGCGTGTCGGATCCACCCGGGAGCGCACGACCTTTCTTGCCGGGGCGCTGATGCGCGCGGCCCGGTTCCCCTGGGGCACCTACGACCAGGATGAGCCCTGCATCCACTGCGGCGCGGCGATCGCGCCGCCGACGGTGTCGATCGTCGCCCGGTGCCTCGGATCTGCCGCCTCGCGACTCGACGATCTGTCGATCCGGTTGACCCGCCCTCGCCCGAAATGGCTGCACGTCCTGTACGAGCGCGTCGTCGACTGACTGCGCCGGGAAGTTCGGGACGATCCGGAGGGTCGGCCATCAACCGCCGGACGAATCGTTCCTGAGGCGCGAAACGACCGAACGCAGCGTCTGCAACACCCATTCCTCCGCCCCGGGCGGACGGCCCGCCACCTTCCACAGCAATCCGGTCGTCGCGACATACACCACCGCGCCCAGCAGGCTCACGGCCGCCAGGCGTTGCCAGTCACCCAGTTCCGCGCCCAAGCGCTGCAGGCCGAGAACGGCTCCCGCCATCACCAGCGACGCCAGGGCCGGCCGCACCACCTGCTTCGCGATCTCCATCACGGACAGCCCTGGAAGGTGCCGCATGACCAGCCAGATCACCGCACACACCCCGATCGCCGCGACCTCGCCCCGAAACCAGGCGATCTGCCGGGCATCCGAAGACGGGGAAACGACGAAGATCAGCAGCACCAGGACGGCCAGCATGGCCCAGCGCAACAGCGCGAGCTCACGATATCTGGCGAGGCTGTTCAGCAGGTAAGTGCCGCTGTGCGTCAGGGCATTGACGCCATAGGCCAGCGCCAGCGCCAGCATGATCGGTGCCGCCTGGTTCCAGCCGGGCCCCAGGACCACGGCGACCAGGTCCGACGAAACCAGCGCGAGTCCGATCGCGGCGGGCAAGGCCAGCATCGACTGGATACCCAGCGCGAGCAGGAACACCCGGCGCAGCCGTTCCTGATCGCCCTGGATCGCCGCCATCGCCGGAAACAGCGCGCGACTGATCGGCGCCAGGAGCTCGCTGGTCGGCATCGCCGAAATCTGGTCTGCGATCGAGTAGGCGCCCAGCATGGCCGCACCGTCTCGACGTCCCACGACCAGCTTGTCCAGTTGCTGCGACGCGTATCCGGACACGCTGTGCAGCGACAGCCAGAGCGAGGCCCCGACGAAGCTGCGCCAGCGCGACAGCGTGAGCCGGGGCGCGACACGGTACATCGTGTAGCTCAGCGCCACGCCGAGCACGTTCGCGACGACGGTTCCGATCACCAGCGCCCAGTAGTTGCGCAGCCACAGCGCCAGCGCGATCGTCACCACCAGGCTTCCCGCGCGCTTGGCCATGAAGAACGCCACTTCCCGCGCGTACTGTTGCTGCTTCTGGAACACGACCGGCCCCATGCCCGTGAGCCCTTCGAGCAGGTAGGCGAAGCCCAGCGCAACCAGCACCGGCTGCAGGCGCGGATCGTGGTAGTACGTGGCCACGTAGCCCGCCGACCCGATCAGCAGCACGGCGATGACCGCGTTCTGGATGAGCCTCAAGGTCCAGGCGGTATCGATGTCGTCGCGATCGAGCTTCTGGAGCTGAACCACTGCGACCTGGATGCCGAAATCCAGCATCACCATCGCCAGGCCGAGCACCACCGTCGCGATCGCCACGATGCCGAAGTCGTCCGGCGTCAGCAGACGTGCCAGGATGATCGTGCTGACCACGCCGGCCAACCGGTCGAACCAGCGCATCGCGATATAGAGCAGCGCCCCGGACAGTACCGAGCGGCTGTCGAAGATCTTCCGCAGCAACGTCTTCATCGCACCGCCCGACACCCTGCCAGATCCAGCGCGCTGACGTCACCAGCGGCGCGCGACGAGGAAAGCACGAATCCCCATTCGCCGCCCGATCGACGCCGTTGCCACGACTCCGCGCATCGACTCAGGCATCGATGCCCTCGACGCGCCTCGCAGGCGGCAGTTCGTGCCCACGCCCCGTCGACCGCACCCCCCGCGCCTTCGATGCGACACCGAGCAGGATGGCGTCCAGTTGTTCGACTCGCGCACTCCAGTCGTTCATCGCTGCGGCAGCCTGCCTCTTGTGCCGCTGCGCCTCGGATCGATGCCGCACTGCGCGGGAAATCGCCTCCTCCCAGTCGCCGAGTGTCGAGGCGACGTCGATCACATCGCGAAACCCGGCGACCGATTGCAGGTCGCTCGACACCACCGGAACACCGGTCGCGAGGTACTCGTGCATCTTCAACGGATAGGCATAGCGGATCCAACCCCGGTCGATCCGGTAGCACATCAGGTTGACGTCGTTGGCCGCCATGTATCTTCCGAGAAGCGGTTGCGCCTTGGCACCAAGGAAATGCACATTCGGCAACTGCCTCAGTGCATCGTGGGCGGCCGCACAGTCGGCATCGAGATCGTGCACCGGCCCGACCATCACCAGATGCCACTCGGGCCGACGCCGCGCGAGGCCGGCCAGCAGCGGAAGATCGACCTTCTTGTTGATGCGCCCGACGTAACCGATGCGGGGATGGGGAATTCCGGCCACGTCGTCCGGCAACGGATCCGACGCGGCGGTCGAGAACGCCCGATAGTCCACCGCATTGTAGAGGCGGTGCACTGGTCTGCCCCCGATGCCTTCGAGGTGCGTCGCCTGGTCGTCCGACGACGCGATGACGGCATCGGCCCGCGCCAGCAACCCTCGCTCCATGGCCGAGAGCTGCGGTGTCCAGCCCGGCTGCGATGCATACAGGTCGTAGGCGTGATAGACGAGCGCATCGGCGTCGATGCCGTCGAGGTAGTCGGCATAGGTCGGATAGAAGAGATGCGCGATCAGCGGCCCCTCGAAGCGATCGAGGGTGCGCCGCCAGCGCCGCCCGGCGTGCCGGGTGGCTCTCCGGTCCAGAGAGGGGACATGGTGCCAGCGAACTTCGAAGAAGCCCGGGGCATCGACGTCGACGTTGCAGTGGCGGGTGGTCCGACCGAGCAGGGGCGACGCGAGCCAGGCCCGGTTCGGAAGCTGCCAGGAATCCCAGATCCCGCTCGAATAGAGCACCGGGCGCGTCGCTCCGAGACGCGACAGCAGCTGCTGCCGGTTCATCCACATCCCGTGCCACGGGTTCGGCGCCAACGCCAGCAGCTTGTACATCCCGACCTGGGTCTCAGCAGTCCGACGATCTGTCAGTCTGACAGATCGCTGCGGCAGCGCGCACGAATATGTCACGGTCCAATCGGCCGTTCCCCGTCGTCACGCCTGCCGCCCCAGGAGCGCAGCCAGGCGCTCCAGCATCCACCGCTCGGCGCCAACCGGGCGCCCGGCCAGTCGCCAGGCTCCGAACAACGCCGTCGCGTAGGCCGCGGCACCGCTCGCGACTCCGATCACCAGGCGCAGCCACTGCGGCAATGCGGCAGCCAGGATCTGGATCCCGGTCACCACGGCCGCCATCGCCAGCGTCGCGAGCACCGGCCGGACACACTGTCGCACCATATCCGTGATCGTCACGATCGGGAGCCGGTACGTCACCAGCCCGATCACGGCAACGACGCCCACCCCTCCGAGCACGACGCGGAACCATGCGATCTCCCGTCCTCCGGACTGCGGGAACGCACCGAAGACCAGCAAGGCAAGCACGGCAGCCATGCCCCACTGCAACAGGGCCTGCCACCGGAACTCCCCGAGGCTCAACAGGAGGTAGTTCCCGGCCGAAGTCAGAGAGTTCATCCCGTATGCCAGCGCCAGCGCGGCCATGAGGGGAACCGCCTGGGCCCACTTCTCGCCGAGCACCACCGGCACCATGTCGCCCGCCACCAGCGCCAGCCCGACGCTCGCCGGCAGGGCGAGCAGACACTGGATCCCCAGGGCGGAGAGGTAGATCCTGCGCAGTTTCGCCGGATCGTCCTGGCTCGCGGCCATCGCCGGAAACAGCGCTCTGCTGGTGGGTGCCAGCAGCTCGCTCGCCGGCATCGCCGACACCTGGTCGGCGATCGAGTAGGCGCCGAGCATCGCCGGGCCATCCCGGCGACCGATGACCAGCTTGTCCAGTTGCGAGGTGGCGTAGCTGCCGATGGCGCGCAGGGTCAACCACGACGACGCACCGAAGAAACCGCGCCAGCGCGACAAGGTGAAGCGCGGCATCTGGCGATGCATCGCATAACTGAGCGCCACGCCGGCGACGTTCGACAGGATCGTCCCGGCGATCAGCGCCCAGTAGCTGCGCCACCAGAACGCGAGCGCCATCGTGACGAGGAAGCCGATGGCGCGCTTGGACATGAAGAACGCGACTTCCCGGGCATACTCCTGTCGCTTCTGGAAGATGATCGGCCCGAGGCCGGTCAGGCCGTCGAGCAGATAGGCGAACGCCAGCGCTGCGATGACCGGCGCCAGGCGCTCGTCGTGGTAGTAGTCGGCGATCCAGGCGCTCGACGACGCCAGCACCGCAGCGACCGCCGCGTTCTGGAGCAGGCGCAGGGTCCATGCCGTGTCCAGCTCGTCCTGGTCGATGTCGCGCCGCTGCACCACCGTCAGGTTGATGCCCAGGTCGAGCAACACGACCGCCAGGCCCAGAGCGATGCTCGCCAGCGCGACGATCCCGAAATCCTCGGTCGTCAGCAAGCGCGCCAGCACGATCGTGCTGACGACGCCGATCGAACGGTCGAACCAGCGCATCGCGATGTAGAGCGCCGCCCCCGAAACCACCGACCGGCTCCTGAACAGCCGCGACCACGGCTGCCTCATCGCATCGGCGAGCCGGCCAGGTTGCGCCAGGCACGCAGCCCGAATCGCCATCGGTCACGGTCCCAGGGCGTGAAACGGGGCAGCATGCAGGGCTGCGTGGCGCGCGTGGCCGCCCCCGCCCGGGTCGTGAACGCATAGCGCACCCCGGCATGCGCGACCATCGCCGCATGGCGCTCGTCGAAATCGCCCCCGGGTTTGCCGTTCGGATACGCGAACAACTGCGGACGCTCCCCGAGGATGGCGGCCAGGTCGTCGAGGCCCCCGCCGATTTCCTGTCGGGCCGCCGCGTCGTCCAGCGCCAGCAGGATCGGGTGCGTACGCGTATGTCCGCCCACCCGCATGCCGGCGCGGTGCAAGGCCGTCACCTCGTCCGCATGCATCATGGTCCCGGCCGGCTCCGTCACGCCGGCCGCACGCTCGACCTCGAGCACGCGCAGCCTCCGTTCATCGGGAGGCAGGTGCTTGATCGCCGAGAGAATCGCTTCGATCGCCGCGCGACGCTGACCGGCATCGCCCGTGGGCAGCATCGCGGTACCGCCAGGTATCGGCAGCGCGCCGGCCTCGCAGCGCCGCACCGCCTCGATCACCCGGTCGTTGAACATCGCCCCGCCCTCGAGGAAGCCGGTCGCGACGAAGAACGCCGCCTGCATCCGGTGGCGCTGCAGGATCGGCAGCGCCACGGTGTAGTTGTCGCGATAGCCGTCGTCGAAGGTGATCACGGCGGGCCGCGCTGGCAGCGTGCCGGCGTACAGCCGGTCGCAGGCCTCGAGCGGATCGAGGACCCGGAACTGGGCCCCGATCCACCCGAGCATGCGGTCGAACATGCGCGCGTCGGGTTCGTAGGGGAGCAGCGGGTCGGGCTCGGCCAGCGCCCGGTGGAAATAGAACACCGACAGGCGGCTGCGCGCCCCGGCCGGCGCCGCGAGCGCGGTGAGCGCGCGCAGGATCACGCGCGCTCCCGCCGCGCGGTGAGCGCCGCGTAGATCGCTTCGTAGCCGCCGACGCTGCGCGCCCAGGTGCGCTCCGATTCGACGAAGCGCCGGCCGCCGGTGGCCAGCCGGTCGCGCAGGCTGGCATCGCCCAGCAGGCGCGACACGGCCTGCGCGAGCGCGTTCACGTCGCCGGCGGCGAACAGCAGGCCGGTGCGCCCGTGCTCGATCAGCTCGCGGTGGCCGCCGACGTCCGACGCGACCAGCACCTTGCCCTGGGCCATCGCCTCGAGCGGCTTGAGCGGCGTGACCAGCTCCGTCAGGCGCATCGAATGACGCGGGAACGCAAGCACGTCGATCAGGCTGTAGTAGCGGTTGACCTCCGCGTTGGGCACGCGGCCGGTGAACACCACGCGGTCGGCGACGCCCCGCAGCCGGGCCCGGTCGCGCAACGCCGCGTCCTGCGGCCCGCCGCCCACCAGCAACAGCCGGGCGCTCGGCCGCGCCGCGACGATGCCCGGCAGCGCATCGATCAGGAGATCGAGCCCCTCGTAGCCGTAGAAGGAGCCGCAGAAGCCGATCACGTCGCAACCCTCGAGCCCGAGCGCGCGCTCGAGCCCGGCGTCGACGCCGTCCAGCACCGGGAACTTCTCGATGTCGACCGCGTTCGGGATCACGGTCACTTTCGCCGCCGGGATGCCGCGTTTCAGGATGTCGCGGCGCAGGCCATCGCAGATCGTGGTGATCGCGTCGACCTGGCGCAGGGCGCGCGTCTCGAGCGCCCGGGTGGCGCGGTAGCGCAGGCTCTCGGCGCCCGCGGTCCCGTGGTCGACGGCCGCGTCCTCCCAGAGCGCGCGGACCTCGTAGACGACCGGGATGTCCAGCGCCCGCCCGACGCGGATCGCCGGCCAGGCGTCGAGCACCGGGGAATGGGCATGCAGGATGTCCGGCTGGATCTCGCGCGCCACCCGCAGCAGGCGCGCCTCGGTGGCCCGCATCAGGTCCACCGGCCACAGCGCGGGCAGCTTCGCGAGGACGCCGGGCCGGTACGGAGTGCGCAGGAACTCGAAGCCCTCGGCGGTCTCGCGCTCGAGCGCTCCGGCGTTCTGCTTCGGGCCGGTGAGATGGAATGTCTCCCAGCCGCGGCGGCGCTGCTCGCGCAGGATGGACAGGGTCCGGAACACGTAGCCGCTGTGCAGCGGCGCCGAATGATCGAGGATGTGCAGGATGCGCATCAGTCGCGCCCCATGCGCGCGTCGGCGAGCGGCGAGGCCTGCAGCCACAGCTCCAGGATCATCAGCACCCAGACCATCGTGCCGTAGTAGCCGGCATGGCCCGACGCGAGCTGCCCCAGCAACTGCCGCAGGAAGGCTTCGCGGATCACGCCGCGGGCCGCCAGCGAGCGCAGCGCGTCGTCGGCCAGCGCCCGCAGGCGTTCGTGCGTGAGCAGCCAGTCGCCGAACGGCATGCCGAAGCCGTGCTTCTGCTTGGCGATGATCGCATCGGGCAGGAACCCGCGCAGCGACTCCTTGAAGAAGTGGCGCAGCCGGCGCCCCTTCAGCTTCTCCCCGGGGCGCAGCCGCAGCGAGTGCTCCACCAGCGCGCGCGTGATCATCGGGAACGCCACCTCGACGCCGGCCGCATTGCACATCCGGGTCACCTTCGGCAGGTCGCTGTCGGCGAGCGTGAACTTGAAGTCCCAGGCGAGCAGCCGGTTGACCTGCGAGACCGGCTCCGCCGCGGCCCGCGCCTGCGCCCAGACCTCGCGCTCGAGCGCGAGCGGCTGGCCGACCGAGACCCGCGCCAGGACCGCGTCGGTGAACACTTCCCCGGCGCCCAGCCGGTTCAGCAGGTTGTACCGGCTCTGCAGCCGGTCGGGCAAGGGCTCGAGCGCCTGCTCGACGTAGCTGCGCGCCTTCGCCACCAGCCCGGCATCGATGCCCTTCAGCGGTCCGAACAGCAGCGGCTCGATCACCCCGGCGCGCAACGCACGGGGCACGCGATCGTAGTAGGCGAACACGGCCTGCTTCGCGTAGCGCTCGTTGCCCCCGTAGAGCTCGTCGCCGCCGTCGCCGCCCAGCATCCGCTCGACCCCGGCCTCGCGCGCCAGGCGCGCGCAGAAATAGGTGGGCACCGCCGAGGCGTTGCCGAACGGCTGCTCGTAGCGGGTCGCCACCGCCTCGACGCCGGCCAGCACGTCGTCGGGCGTCAGGAAGTACTCGGTGTGCTCGGTGCCGAAGTGCCTGGCCGCGAGCCGCGAATACATCGTCTCGTCGTAGCCGCCGACGTCGAAGCCGATCGCGAAGGTGCGCGCCGGCGCGCCGTACTGGCGCGTGACCAGGCCGGCGATGGTCGAGCTGTCGGTGCCGCCGGAGAGGAAGCAGCCGACCCGGTCGCGCTCCAGGCCCGCCGTGCATTCGGCCACGCCGTCGCGCAGCGCGTCGAGGAAAGCCTGGCGCTCGACCTGGAAATCGAACGGACGGCGTTCCTCGAATACCGGATTCCAGTAGCGCCGGACCTCCGCGCGCCCGTCGGCGATGACCAGCGCCTCGCCCAGGTCGAGCCGGTGTACCCCGGCGAAGATGCTGAGCGGCGCCGGCACCATGTGGAAATAGGTGTACGCCAGCACCGCCTGCAGGTCGAGCTCCGCGCCGAGGCCCGCGAGCGCCGCCGCCTCGGCCGGGCGGGCCGAGAACCCGACCGCGCCGCCCTGCTGCGCCCAGAACACCGGATAGGTCGAGAAGCGATCGACCGCGACCAGCGCACGACCGCGCGTCTCGTCCCACAGCGCGACCAGGAACTCGCCGGCCAGCGACTCCAGCACGGCGTCGCCGTGCCGGCGCCAGCGCTGGAGCAACGCACCGGCCGGATCGGCCGGCGGCTGCGCCAGCGGCTCGTCGACGAAGCGCAGGCGACCGAAGACCAGCGCCCCGGCCCGCTCGTCGCGCGCCCGCGACAGCGCCGCGATGCCGGCCGCCGGCGTATCGGCCTCCCGCGCCCCGAGGGCGTCGGCGCCCGACAGCGTGAACCGCCCGGAGAACGGAACCGGAAGCAGGGAAACCGAAGACGGCGAACCGCTCACACCAGGATCTCCGCGGGCGCCGGATGGCTCAGGAAGGCGGTCGGGCTGGCCGTCAATCCGTAGGCGCCCGACTGGAACACGGCGATCAGGTCGCCGGGCTCGGCATGCGCGAGCTTCATGCGCTCGGCCAGGACGTCGAGCGGCGTGCACAGCGGCCCCACGACCGACTGGACTTCGTCGGCCGGCTCGTCGAGGCGGTTCGCCACCGCCACCGGATAGTTCTTGCGCAGCACCTGGCCGAAGTTGCCCGATGCCGACAGGTGATGGTGCAGCCCGCCGTCGGTGACCAGGAACACCTGGCCGCACGATTCCTTGCGATCGATCACCCGGCAGACGTATACGCCGGCGGATGCGACCAGGTAGCGGCCCAGCTCGATCACCAGCGGCGCGCCCAGGTCCGACTCGGCCCGCGCGCACAGGGCGTCGAGGTTGGCGGCGATCGGCGCCAGGTCGAGCTCGGCCTCGCCGGGAAAGTACGGCACGCCGAAGCCGCCGCCCAGGTTCAGCCAGTCGGCCTGCCCGCCCCAGTCGCCCAGCAGCTTCAGGCCGAGCGCGTAGGCCTTCACCTGCGCGTCGACGATCGACTCGGCGCGCAGGTTCTGCGAGCCCGCGAAGATGTGCAGGCCCGAGAGGTGCACGCCGCTCTCGCGCACCCGGTCGAGCACGGCGGGCACGAGCGCCTCGTCGATGCCGAAGGGCTTCGGGCCGCCGCCCATCTTCATGCCGGACGACTTGAGCTCGAACGCCGGGTTCACCCGTACCGCCACGCGCGGCTGGATCCCCAGCGCCGCGCCGGCCTCGATCGCCTGCTCCAGCTGCAGCGAAGACTCCGCGGTCAGCGTGATGCCGGCCGCCACCGCGCGCCGGATCTCGGCGGCGGACTTCCCGGGCCCGGCGAAGCTCACGCGCGCCGGCGCGATGCCGGTGTCGAGCGCGACGGCCATCTCCTGGGCCGAGGCCACGTCGAGACCGTCGGTGATCCGCGCCAGGTGCTGGACCACCGCCGGCATCGGGTTGGCCTTGATCGCATAGTGCAGGTGCAGCGCGCGCGGCAGCGCGGCGCGCAGCGCCTGCACGCGCGCATCGATCGCGCCGCGATCGTAGGCATAGAACGGCGTGCGCCCGACGCGCTCGGCCAGGCGACGCACCGCAATCCCGCCCGGCGCCAGCTCGCCGTCGACGACCGGAAACGCCGTGACCGGCGCATGCTGGGCGAAGCTCACGCGCCCGGCCGTCATGCCGCGCCCGCAGCGCCGAACAGGCGTGCGCGCTCCCCCGCCAGCGTCTTGCGATCGATCTTGCCGTTGGCGTTGCGCGGCAGCGCCGCCTCGAGCCAGTCGACGTGCGCCGGCACCATGAAGGCCGGCAACTGCGCCTTGCAGGCATCGATCAGGGCCTTCGAGTCGGCGCCGCGCCCCTCGGCCGGCTGCGCCACCAGCACGATCGCCTGGCCCAGCGCCGGATGCTCCACGCCGAAGGCCGCCACCTCGGCCACCAGGCCCGAGCGGTAGACCACTTCCTCGATCTCGGTCGGGCTCACGCGATAGCCCGAGGTCTTGATCATCTCGTCGCGCCGGCTCACGAAGTAGAGGAAACCCTCTTCGTCCCGCTTCACCGTGTCGCCCGACCAGACCGCCAGTTCGGTCAGCACCAGCTCGCTGCGCTGCCCCGGCAGCGGCTTGAAGCGCTCGGCGGTCTTCTCCGGGTCGTTCCAGTAGCCCATCGAGACCAGCGCGCCGCGATGCACCAGCTCGCCGGGCTCGCCGGGCTCGCACTCGCTGCCGTCCTCGCGCACGACCAGGATCTCGGCGTTCGGGATCGCCTTGCCCATCGAGGTCGGACGACGGTCGACCTCTTCCGGCGGCAGGTAGGTGGAGCGGAACGCCTCGGTGAGGCCGTACATCAGGTAGGGCCGGGCGCGCGGCGCGCGGCGGCGCAGCTCGGCGAGCGTGGCGGTGGGCATCGCCCCGCCGGAATTGGTGAAGTAGCGCAGGTGCTCGTCGATCGAGGCCGGCCATTCGAGCGCGGCGAGCTGGATCCACAGCGGCGGCACCGCGGCCAGCCCGGTGATGCGCTCGCGCACCAGGGCGCGGACCACGTCCTGCGCGAGCAGGTAGTTGTGCAGCACGGCCCGGGCGCCGACCAGGAAGGCGGTGGTCAGCTGCGACAGGCCGTAGTCGAAGGACAGCGGCAACACCGCGAGGATGCGGTCCTCCGGCGTGTTCTCGAGATAGCTCGAGACGCTGCGGGCCCCCTCGACGATGTTGCGATGCGACAACACAACCCCTTTCGGCCGGCCGGTGCTGCCCGAGGTATAGAGGATGCCCGCCATGTCCACGTCGATGATGCGCGGGTAGCGCGCCGCGCGCGCCGCGCCGCCGAGGAACGCCGGCCATGCGCACACCGCCACGCCGGGCAGCGCCGGCTCGGCGCCGGGCTCGACGCCCACCACCACGACGTGGCGCAGGTCCGGGCACTCGCCGGCGGAGGCGCCGAAACCGGCCGCGCGCGGCGCGTTGGTGACCAGCAACTCGACGTTGCAGTCACGCGCGATGTAGGCGGCCTGCTCGGCCTTGAGCAGCGGGTTCACCGGCACGAAGACGCAGCCCGCGCGCACCGCCCCGAAGATCGCGGCGACGGTCTCGAGGCGCTTCTCGAGCCAGATCCCGACGCGCGCGCCGCGGCCCAGGCCGAGCGACACGAGGGCGGCGGCGACGGCTTCGATGGCCTCGCCGAGCTGGCCGTACGACAAGGTCTCGGCGCCGAACGCGAGGGCCGTGCGTTCCGGAAGGCGTTCGGCGGTGCGGAGGGGGAGGTCTCCGAGCAGGTTCGACATGCGGGGATAACGGGTCGATTCGTCCAGCCTGTGAGTCTAGCCCGGCACGATTGCCCGAACCGTTACCAATCGCACTTTTCCGACCAGCGGTGCGCGATAGACTGCATCCGCAAGGACGACAGCGAAGATGCCACACGACCCCGAAGGTGCTCCGGCGATGCACCCTCCGAACGACGAACCGCTCGTCAGCGTCGTCGTTCCGTTCTACAACACGGCCAAGTACCTGCGCGAATGCATCGAGAGCGTCCTCGCGCAGTCGTACCGGAACTTCGAGCTCATCCTGCAGGACAACGCGAGCGACGACGGCTCGGCCGAGATCGCGACCGAGTTCGCCGCCCGCGACGCTCGCGTGAAATACTTCCGCCTCGCGAGCCTGATTCCCCAGGTCCCGAACTATAACCGGGCGCTCGAGCGGATCAGCTCCGAGAGCACGTTCTGCAAGATCGTGCAGGCGGACGACTGGATCTTCCCGGAATGCCTGCGCAGCCTCGTCGGGGCAGCGCAGGCATCGCCGCGCATCGGCCTGGTCAGCTCGTACCGGCTGAAGGAGACGATGCTGCTGGGCGAGGGCCTCCCGTACACGACCTCGATCCTGCCCGGGCGCGAAGCAGCCCGGATGCACTTGACGACCTGGGGCCTGTTCCTGTTCGGCTCGCCCACGACAGTCCTGTACCGCAGCGAGATCGTGCGCCGGCGCCGACCGTTCTACGCCGAGGGTCGCCTGCACGAGGACACCGAAACCTGCTACGAGATCCTGCGCGACCAGGACTTCGCCTTCGTGCACCAGGTGCTCAGCTTCTCCCGCATCGACGCGGACTCGATCAACGCCCGCACCAGCCGCCTCGACGCCGGCATCCTCGACCGGTTGATCGTCTTCCATCGCTATGGGAAGGAGTTCCTCGGCACCGCCGAGCACACGGCCCGCCGCCGCGAGATCGAGCGACGCTACTACCGGCAAATGGCCTGGTCGGCCCTGTCCCTGCGGGAGGCCGCGTACTGGCGCTACCAGTCCGGCGGGCTCCGGACCGCGGACATGCGGATGGAGCCGGCGAAGTTCGCTCGCGGCCTGCTCAGGGTGCTGGCCGAGGTGCTCACCTGCCCCAGACGGGCGCTCGACCTCGCGCGCGAGTGGCAGCTCCGGCTCACGAGGAGCGGCTGAAGCCGCCGGAAGGACCGTCCGGCGCCTCCCGAGCAGGATCCCCTGCCTGGCGATATATTCTGCTCTCGCGCATCGAATGCGGGCAGCAGGCATGAAAACCCCCATACCCGGTCAGCGATCCTGGGGAACCCCGTGGTGGGCCGCCCCTCTGGTGGCGCTGTCGCTCGTCGCGGCCCTGGGCGGCTGCGGGGGCTCCGACTCGGCGTCCGCCGGGTCATCCGAGTCGTCGGGCCCAGGGCTTGCCCAGGGACCGGCCCCGGAGCCTACCCCGACTCCCACCCCGGAACCGACTCCGACCCCCACTCCGACCCCCACTCCGACGCCCCCTCCGACGCCCACTCCCACCCCGACGCCGACGCCTACCCCGACCCCGACCCCGACGCCCACCCCGGAGCCCACGCCTACACCCACTCCCGGCCCAACGCCGGCGCCGGTCCCATCGATCTCGGATGCGGCATTCCCGCTGCATGTGGCATCGGGCAAGCGCCATCTCGTCGATGCCGCCGGCACGCCATTCCTCCTACAGGGGGATTCGCCCTGGTCGCTCATGGTCCAGCTCACCCGCGAGCAGGTCGACCAGTATCTCGATGACCGCCGCACGCGCGGCTTCAACACCCTGCTCACCAGTCTGATCGAGCACTACTTCGCCAGCAGCGCCCCTCGCAACGCCTATGGGGACGCCCCATTCCTGACGCCCGGCGACTTCGGTACCCCCAACGAGCGCTACTTCGCCCATGTGGACTGGGTTCTCCAGCGCGCCAAGGCCAAGGGCTTCCTCGTGCTGCTCGTGCCGGCCTATCTCGGCTACAACGGCGGCAACCAGGGCTGGTACTCCGAAATGCTCGCCAGCAGCGCCGCCACGCTGCGCGAATACGGCCGGTACCTGGGCCGGCGCTACGCCGGCTACGGCAACATCCTGTGGACCCACGGCGGCGACTTCAACACTCCGAACCGCGGCATCATCAACGAGATCGTCGCGGGCATCCGCGAGTTCGATACCACGGCCCTGCACAGCGCGCATTGCGCCCCGGAGAGCGCCGCTACCGTCTGCGCCAGCGGCGAATCCTGGCTGCAGGTCGACAACATCTACACCCGCGGCTCGGTGCGCGCCGCCTCGCTGGCCGAATACGGCCGAACCGGGACGCTGCCGTTCTTCCTGATCGAGGGACGCTACGAGAACGAAGGAGACGGTACCGAGCAACGCATGCGCCAGCAGGCCTACCAGGCGCTGCTATCCGGCGCCATGGGCCAGGTATTCGGCAACAATCCCATCTGGCACTTCGACAGCCCGAACGGCCTGTACCCGGTCTCGATCACCTGGCAACAGGCACTGGGCAGCCGCGGTGCGCAAAGCATGACCCATCTGCGCACGCTGTTCGCCGCCCGCCCCTGGTGGACGATGACGCCCGACGCCGCCAATGCCGTCCTGACCAGCGGCCTGAGCAGCGGCACCGACCTTGCGGTCGCCTCGCGCGCCGCCGACCGCTCCTTCGCGATCGCCTACATGCCCAGCCTGCGCACCATCGCCGTCAACCTCGGCGAGCTCGCCGGTCCCCGGGTGACCGCCCGCTGGTACGACCCTGCAAATGGCACCTACACCACCGTATCCGGATCGCCTTTCCTCGCCACCGGTTCGCAATCCTTCCGGCCTGCCGCCAACAACAGCGCCGGCTTCGGCGACTGGTCGCTCGTCCTCGAATCGACCCCTTGAACCAGCGTCCTTGAACAAGACATCCGCCCCCTGGCGCTGGATGCGCCTGCATGCCGGCGATTGGGTCACCGTCAAGTCGGCCGACGAGATCCTGGCAACCCTCGATGCCAAGGGCTGCCTCGAGGGCTTGCCGTTCCAGCCCGAGATGCTGGCCTGGTGCGGTCGCCGGATGCGGGTACGGGCGAGCGCGCACAAGACCTGCGACACGATCACCAAGACCGGCGGACGGCGCATGAATGGCGTGGTCCATCTCGAAGGCTCCCGCTGCGACGGTTCGGCGCACGGCAACTGTCAGGCCGACTGCTCGTTCTTCTGGAAGGAGCAATGGTTGCGATTCGAGCAGGACGCCGGCCCCGGCCGGCCGCCCGACCACGCGCTTGCCCCGATCGCCGGAATCACGCTGGCCGGGCTGTCCGCGGCCACCCTCCAGGCGCCCGCTCCCGCCGCCGGCGACGAAGTCTGGGTATGCCAGGCCACGCGCCTGCTCGATGCCTCCGAACCGCTCTCGGGCCGGAACGTCCGCCAGTACCTGATGGACGTCGCCAGCGGGAACTGGCGCATCGTTCCCCTGGCGAGGGCCCTCTGTTTTGCCGGCTTCCGCCAATTGCTCGCCCTCGGTGTCGGCTACCGGGCGCTGACCCGGATCCACGAGATCTACCGGCGCCTGGCCGGCGGCCTGCCGCTCAAGCGTGAAGGCGGGCCGATCCCGGTCGGCAGCCCCACCCCGGCGGCCACGCTGGACCTCCAGCCGGGCGAGCTCGTGCGCGTGAAATCGCTCGACCAGATCCTTCCGACGCTGAATATCCTGAGCCAGAACCGCGGCATGCGCTTCGACAAGGAGATGGCCGAGTACTGCGGCCAGCGCTTCCGTGTCCTGCGACGCGTGGACCGGATCATCGACGAGGCGAATGGCAGGATGGTCCGGATGAAGACGCCCTGTATCCAGCTCGAGGGCACGGTGTGCAAGGCCCTGTGCTCCCAGGGCAGGCTGGGGTGCCCGCGGGCGATCCAGGAGTACTGGCGCGAGATATGGCTCGAGCGGGTCACCGAATCGGGGGCCCAGCCGTAGCACGCGGGCCGCGCCCGGACGGCGGACCTTCCGCCGCCCCGGCCCCGATGCGGGCGAGCGGTAGCAAATCTCACTTGATCGGCGCCCAAGCTGGGCTAGACTCGGCCCATGACCACCCGGCTTCGTTCCATGGACCGCACCGCGACGCTCAAGCAGATCCTCAGCGCCCAACTGGGGCCCAGCTACCCCCCCGCCTCGTTCCAGCCCGACACGCCGCTGCTCGGCACGATCCCGGAGCTGGATTCCATGGCGGTGGTCGGCATCCTGACGGCGATCGAGGACGAGTTCGGCATCGAGATCGCGGACGACGCGGTCAGCGCAGAGGTCTTCGGGACCTTCGGCACGCTGGCCCGTTTCGTCGAAACGCTCGATGATGCCTAGTCGCCTTCTGTCAACCCTGGCCGTGGCGGGCGTCCTCGCCTGGCACGGCGCGGCGCTCTCGCAAGGAACACCGGGACTCGGCCTGTGTGGCGCTCTCGAGAATGCTTTCGGACCCTTCGACTATCGAACGATCCCTGCCGACGCCAAGCACTTGGTGGAGAAAGCTCATTTTCCTCCAGCCGTGGAAGCGCTTCGAAGCGGAGCCACGGGCACGCTGGCCAGCGACATCGATTACACGCTCCGGGCAATCCCGAACCATCACCGTGCGTTGATGGCGATGGTCCGCCTCGGCGAGCGGACACGGCAATCGCAACCGTCGGGCGCGAAGTATCCGATCGAGTGCTACTTCGATCGCGCCGAACGCTTCGCGCGCGACGACCCGATGGTCCATGTCCTCTACGGCATCTACCTGGCGAAAGCGAAGCGCGGCAAGGAAGCCGAGTTGCAGTTGGGGCTCGCCGAGCAGTCGAGCGGCGACAACGGGCAAGTGGTCTACAACCTCGGGATCGGTTACCTCGAGCTCGGACGCTACGACGAGGCGATCAAGTTCGCGCAGCGGGCCGAGACCCTGGGCATTCCTTTCGACGGACTGAAGCGACGCATCCAGCGGGCCGGGAAATGGCCCCAGTGAGCGGAGCGACCGACTACCGCGATGTGCGGCCGGTCGCCCCCCTGAGAGCACTGATCTCCGGCACCGAAGACCGCGACCGATCCCCGTCGGAGGTGGCGTCGATCCTCGACCTTCCCCACGTCGCCTGGTTCGCGAACGGCCGCTCGGCCATCGCGCAGGCGGCCATGCTGGCCGGCGTGGGGCCCGGATCGAGCGTCCTGGTGCCCATGTACCACTGCGAATCGATGGTCTCGCCCCTCGCGTGGCTGGGCGCCCGGATCATCCCCTACCGCATCCGCGAGGATCTCTCGATCGACCCGGAACATCTGGCTTCGGTCGCGGACGCCCAGACCCGGTTGATCCTCGTTCCCCAGTACTTCGGGCACTGGCGACAAACCACGAGCATCGCCGAGCTCGCCCGGCGATCCGGCTGGGCCATCGTCGAGGACTGCGCGCATGCGTTCCTGGCGATCGGCGCCCCGGCCGCCCTGGGCGCGAACAGCGACTTCATGGTGGCCAGCGCGCCGAAGTTCTTCGCCGCCTTCGACGGCGGTGTCCTGGCTTCCAGAATCGAAACGAAGCGGTGGCCCCGGCCGAAGCGCCCCCCGCTCGGCGCCGAGCTGCGCGCCCTGGTCGAGGCGAGCGAATACGCCTTCGACTACGGGCGCTGGCCGTGGCTGGCCCGGGCCGCCCGGCCCGCGCTCGGCCTGCTCCGCCGTCTCGCCAAGCGCGGGGGCGGAAGCCACGGCGACGAGGCACCCACGTCATCCGGCGCGCGCTACGGCGGCATCGACTTCGAGCCTGCCTTCGTCGATACCGGCGCAACCCTGCTCGCCCGCACGCTTGCGCGCCATGCCGGGCGCTCTTCCATCGCCGCGGCAAGGCGCAGGAACTGGCTCGAGCTGCGCAGCCGGATCGGCGCCGCGCGCAACGTTCGCTTCCCCATCGACGGCCTTGGCCCGATGGACGTCCCCTACGTCCTCGCGATCGAGATCCCCGATCCGGACCGCAGCTTCCCGGCGCTGAAGGCCCGGGGCGTCCCCGTCTATCGATGGGAAACATCGTTTCCCGGGTGCGACGAATCCGTTTGCCCGGTCTCCCGGCGATACCGGCGCAGCCTGATCCAGATTCCCTGCCACCAGAGCCTGAGCGCCGGGGAACGCGACTGGATCGCGCGCACCGTTCTTTCGATCGTCGGCGCCGAAGCCAAGTGATCCCGAGAACCTGAAGATGGCAACCTATCGGTGGGAACTGCTCCCGGTCACCGCGGCTTCCGCGGAGCTCGAGCTCTGGGAGCGGATGTACCAGGCGCACGGCGGGACCCCCCTGCTGCACCCGGACTTCCTGCGTTCGGCGCTGGAGATCTTCGACGCCGGCCAGGCGACCCTGTGCCTCTGCAGGAAGGCCGAAGACCTCGTCGCCCTGTGCGTCACCGCCAAGGTCGACGGCATGCGAACGACCACGTTCCAGCCGTCGCAGGCCCCGATCGGATTCTGGCTGCAACGCCCGGAGGAGCCGATCGGAGATCTGTTGCGCACGCTGTCGCAGGCACAGACGCCCTGGACGCTTTCGCTTGCCGTGACCCAGCAGGACCCCGACCTGCTCGCGCGCCCGTCGCCACAGGGCGGATTGCAGGTGACCGACTACATCGATACCGCGCGCATCACGATCGATGGCGACTGGGACGCATACTGGAAGGCGCGCGGATCGAACCTGCGCCACAACATCAAGCGCGCCTACGCGAAGGTCGCCAACGCGGGAAAGACCGCGACGCTGAGACTGGTGACCGATCCCGCGGGGATCGCCGAGGCCGTTTCGACCTACGGCCGGATCGAGTCGCGCAGTTGGAAGGCCTCGGGCGGTACCGCGATCACGCCCGACAACGATCAAGGCCGGTTCTATGCACGCCTGCTCGAACGCTTCGCCCGGCGCGGCAAGGCGCGCTGCTATCAACTGGTGATCGACGACGAGGTCGCGGCCACCGACTTGTGCGTCTGCGGCGACGAGGAGATCGTCATCCTCAAGACCACCTACGACGCCGACTACAAGGACTTTTCGCCGGCGTTCCTGATGCGCGAGATGGCCTTCAAGCGCCTCTATTCGGAAGGATGGTGCAGGCGGATCGAGTTCTACGGACGCGTCATGGACTGGCACCTGAGGTGGACCGAGGAGATCCGCCGCATGTACCACGTGACCTGGTTCCGATATGCCGGAGCGCTCACGGTCTGGGAGGCGATCAAGAGAGTTCGCCGATCGCTCCGTAAGCCCGAACGTGACGCTCCACATTCATCCACGTTGCAGTCATGATGCGAAGAATCGGCGCCTGGGCATGATTCGAACGCTTGCCCGTGACCTCCGGAGCATCGGACTCGCTGGCTGGCTGGCTTACGTCGTCGACCGCGGCCTAAGCCTGGTTTCACGCGGGTGCATTCGTTTCACTGCACTGTGGTTCTACGCTCAGCCGGTCGAGCAGATCTCGACGATCAAACGTCGCGACGAAGACAGGATCCGCACCGAGCTGGCCGGTCCTGGGCAGGTCCCCGATGCGTCGTTCGGGCGCCCCCTCGGCGCGATTCCGGAGCGATTCGAGCAGGGCAGCACCTGCATCGCCGCCTTCAACGGCGATCAACTGGCCGGCTTCATGTGGCTGCAATTCGAATCGCTGCGCGAGCGGCTGGTGCGCTGCGACTTCGTCCCCCTTCCGCAAGGACGCGCATCCTGGGACTTCGACGTCTTCGTCGCGCCGCCGTTCCGGATGGGCCGGACATTCGGCCGGCTATGGAGTCATGCGAAATCGTATCTCCAGGAGCGAGGCATCGAGACCACCCTGAGCTGGGTCGCGTTCGACAACATGGCGTCGCGACGCGCGCACGAACGGATGGGGGCACGCCGCGTCGGATGGGCGTTGATCCTCACCGTGGGGAAGGCCCAGTTGCTGCTCGCCTCGACGTCGCCGTACATTCACTTCAGCGTCAGCGAGGCGAATCGACCTAAGGTGCTGGTCCAGGCGCCGAAGGGTTGAAGCGACCTCACTCCACCGCGAGGAACCAGACGCCCGATCCGCTACGCGGATAGTAGGCGTAGCCGCCGAGGTTCGGCAGGCGCTGCCAGCGCGTCTGGACGCCATTGGCGGCGTCCGGCATGGTCTCGCCCCCGGAAGTCCCCACCTGGGAGGCCGCGAAGGTCTCCGGATCGATCTGGTAGACCTTGTCGCCGGAGGTGGTCTTCAGCAGGAACCTCCCGATCCTCGCCTCGTACCACGCATAGTGATACGACGGTGCCGTGATCGTGCCGGCCGCTCCGGAAAAAGCCACTCGGGAGAACGCGTTCGACCCGATGTCGTAAGCCAGCCCCCCCGCGGGTGTCCGGTACGCATCGCCGAAGAATACGACTCGATTCCGGTCCGGATCGACGGCGCAGGCACGCGCGTACACCGCGGTCGAGTTGTCCGGCCATCCGGCAAGCGAGCTGTAGGTCCCCGAGGCCGGATTGAACCGCTTCAGGCCGGCCGGCGTCGCGGCGTAGACCTCCTCGGTATTCGGATGCTTGCACACCGGCGCCGCGATCGCGCCGCCGCGCTTGTCCGTCACATCGGGCCAGGTGCCCGCCGAATGCCAGTCGCCGCTCGCCAGCGAGAAAGCATCGGTCTTCCAGTTGCTCTCGTTACCGGTACCCCAGAGTGAGCCCGCGCCGAACTTGAAGATCGCATTGCGACTCGCGATGAACTGCAGCGCGTAATAGGTATGGGTGGACGCGGGGCGGCCGTCCAGGTAGTAGTCGGCGTAGACGCCCCTGTTACCGTCGGAAGCAACGATGCTGGCGGTCGGCGTCGGGGCGCGCAGCAGCCGCCACGCGGGCGACGCGGCCGACAGGTCGAGCTCCACCACCTCGTTCCCGGAATAGTCGGCATGACCGCCGTTCGCAGCCGAATAGAGGCGGTTGCTGCGCGGGTCGGCAGCGAGACCGTTCCAGGCGTCGATACGCGTGGCGAGCGATCCGGGCACGGACGGATTCGGCACTACCGTCGACAGGTCGGTGCCCGCAATCCGATGCCACTGCCAACGACTCATCGACTTCCGCCAGGCCGGCCACGACGCGCTCGCCGAAGGCTCGCCCCCGACCACCGGCAGCGCGCCCGGATCATACGGAGCCACCACGGTCGGCAGCGATGGGGGGCTACCCGTCGTCGAGGTCGATCCCTCGTTCGTGCCGGATTCCTTGACGGGCGGCGTTACCGCGCCGGTCGTCGACTCGGACGACGAAGACCCCGTCGTCGAATCCATCGGCTTCGTCGTCGCGCTCTCCCCCGCCAAGCGAAGATCGGCACCCGATCCGACCGCATCGCCACCGCCCCCACCGCCGCATCCGGACAGGGCGATCGCCAGACATCCCACTGCGAATCCGAGTTTCCGATCAAGCATGACTCACCTGTGCTGCGAAGCAATGACGGTGGCGAACGCTACCGGGCGACGGCCCACTGCCTCGAGGGAATTCCCGCCCGGCAGGCATTGGAGCGTGGAAAAAGTCACGCTCGCAGGTGCCATCGGCTGGGCGGCGGCGTGGGCGAGATGAGCGGCACGGCCCGGGGCCGTCGACCGCCACCGCCGCGTATTGTGCGCCGGATAGTGGCACCCTGGCCGCGCGCAGCGGCCGCCCGTCCGCTGACACCGGCGTCAATCCTCCCGGGGAAACGAGGCGGCGCTAGAATCCGGCGCACCGTGCGCACCGTCCTGCTCATCGCCTACCACTTCCCCCCCCTGTCGGCCAGCAGCGGGCTGCAGCGCACCGTCCGCTTCGCGCAGTACCTGCCGGACTTCGGCTGGCGCCCGATCGTGCTCAGCGTCCGGCCCGAGGCCTACGAACAGACCGACGAGCGATCGCTGGCGCTGGTCCCGGCAGGCTGCGAGGTGGTCCGGACGCGCTGCCTCGATGCCGGGCGGCATCTGTCGATCGCGGGCCGTTACCCGGGCTGGGCGGCGCTTCCCGACCGCTGGGCGAGCTGGTCCTGGTGGGCGGTCCGCGCCGGGGCGAGACTGTGCCGCGAACGGGGTGTCCGGGCGATCTGGAGTACCTATCCGATCGCGACCGCGCACCAGATCGGCGCCGCGCTGGCCCGGCGCACCGGCCTGCCCTGGATCGCCGACTTCCGCGACCCGATGGCCCAGGAGGGCTATCCGGCCGACCCACGCCGCTGGCAAGCCTTCAAGCGCATCGAGGAAGCGGCGGCCGAGCGCGCCGCGCGGATGGTCTTCGTCTCGCCCTCGGCGCTGGACACCTACCGACAGCGCTATCCCCGCCGGCCGGCCGACGCGTTCACGCTGATCGAGAACGGGTTCGACGATGCCGCCTTCGCCGAGGTCGGCGATCGGCCGATCGCACGGCGCGGCGGTCCGCCGGTACTACTGCACAGCGGAATCGTCTACCCCTCGGAACGGGATCCGCTGGCCCTATTCCAGGCAATGGGGCGCCTCGCGACCGACGGCCGGATCCGCCCCGGGGACTTCGTGCTGCGCTTCCGCGCCCCGGTGCACGAGGCGCTGCTGCGCGAACTCGCCGGCGCGCACCAGGTCGAAGCCTTCGTCGAGATCCTGCCGCCGATCCCCTATCGCGAAGCGCTGGGCGAGATGCTCGATGCCGACGCGCTGGTGGTGATGCAGGGCGCCAACTGCAACGAGCAGATCCCGGCGAAGCTCTACGAGTACCTGCGCGCCGGCCGGCCCGTGCTGGGGCTTGCCGATCCCGCGGGCGACACCGGCCGGACGCTGTCCGGCCTGGGCTACCCCTTCGTGACCCGGCTCGAGTCCGCCGAGGCCATCGTCGATGCGCTGCCTCGATTCCTCGATGCGCTGCGCGCCGATCGCCTGCCGGTGGTGGCGCCCGAGATCGCGGAAAGGTATTCACGCCGCACGCTCACCGGGCGCTTCGCGCAGATGCTCGACGCGATCACCCGGGATGACGATCGCGTCAGCGCTCCATGAAGCGCCTGCCCACCGACCTCGCTATAGTCCGCGCCAACACCGAACCCCGCTAGCACATCCGCTCCACGCCGACCGTGACATCGTCCGCGACGACCCCTGAAAAACCACCGTCCATCGGCCCCCATCGCGCTTCCGTCCCGCGCAGCGGCCCCATCGCAGCCGCCAGCCCCGAGAATCTGCGGGCAACCCCTCACCGGATCGAATCGCCCATGAACGCATCCCGTCTCGCGCACGGCCGCCTCCGGCTTCTCATGGCCTCGACCGTAGTCGGCGCCATCGTCGGGCTGGCCGGCTGCGGGGGTGGGGGCGGCGGCAACGGTCTGTCGATCGATGCCAAGGCGGGCGAGAGCAGCAACGCCGGCTCGGGCAGCGGCTCGGGAGGCAGCACCGGAAGCAGCTCCGGCGGCGCGACCACCACCGTGCCATCGGGCAACTCCGGCAGCAGCGCGGCGAGCCTGCCGCCGCCCTCGCCGGTCACCGGCTCGTCCACCCTGCGCCTGACCGGCAGCTCGTCGGGAACCGCGCTGCCTTTCTCCGCCGGCTACGCGTTCCGGCAGGGCGACGTTCCCGCCGGCAAGTACGTCACGGCCAGCAACCCGAGCCTGCGCGGATTCCAGGCGGCGGTGAAGAACCGCTGGCACGACGGCTCGGTCAAGTTCGCGGTGCTCTCGGGGCTGATCGACCTGCAGGCGAGCACCGAGCAGACCGTGACGGTGGGCTGGACCAATACCGCGCCCGCCGCCGCGGCCCTGACGCTGGCCGACCTGAAAGCCACCGGCATCTCGGCCTCGATCTCGTTCGGCGGCTACGGAACCGCCGCCTGGTCCGGCAGCGGCTGGGACGCTCCGTTCCTGTCTCCGGTCTCGGGGCCCGAGATGGCCTCCTGGGTCTACCGGCAGGCCATCGGCGCCGACGCCCACCTGGTCGGCTGGCTCGAGGTGCGCCTGTATCGCGGCGGCGCCGTCGAGATCGTGCCGTGGATCGAGAACGGCTACCTGATGCGGGCCGGCCCGGGCGAGCGCTCGGGCGCGGCCAGTTTCGCCATCAACGGCGCCACCCGGTTCAGCGGCAGCCTGACCCTGTACAACCACACGCGCGCCGTGCTCGCGAGCGGCCAGGCTTTCTCGCACTGGCTGAACGGCGATCCGGGCATCACCTTCCGGCACGACATGGGCTACCTGCAGCTGACCGGGCTGGTGCCGGCGTATCGGGGGGCGACGACATCGGGGTCGGCCATCCTGAGCCGCCAGGTCGCGAGCTACACCCCGCTCGCGCAGGCGAACTATCCCAACGGCATGGGTGCCGCGGGATTCCATCCCTCGATCGGGCCGCTGCCCGAATGGGACGTCGTCTACCTGACCAGCGACGGCGACCCGCGCGCCTGGCGCGCGGTGCAGGTGAACGGCTACGCGGCGGGCCGCTACGGCTACCACTATCGCGACGAGAATACGAACCGCGCGCCCCGCTTCTCCGCGTACCCGAACCTGCTGCTCGGCTCGGGGTCGGGCATCTCGGGCATCGGCAGCTCGTCGAAGGCGCAGGTGACTCCGGCTGCCGGCGGCGGGGCACCCCCCGCGTTCACGAACTCGCACATGCCCGCAATCGGCTACATGGCGTACCTGGTCACCGGACGCTGGTACTTCCTGGACGAGATGCAGCTGCTCTCGTCGGCGCTGTTCCTGAAGCAATCGGATACCAACCGGCAGTACACGCAGGGCATCATCCTCAGTTCGGCCGGCAGCAACACCACGCGTGGCGCGGCCTGGACGCTGCGCGCCCTCGGCCACGTGGCGGCGATCACCCCCGACGACGACGAGCCGATGAGGTCCGAGTACGTGGGCAGCGTCCAGAGCAACATCGACTGGCACCACGCGCGGTATGTCGCCCAGGCAAGCAATCCGCTCGGGCTCATGCAGCCCTACAGCGACTACTCCGCCGGCGACGGCAAGACCGATTCGGCCGCGTGGATGGAGGACTTCCTGACCTGGTCGTTCGGCAACATGAAGGCGGTGCAGGCCCATGGCGCCGCGTACGGCAGCAAGCTCGACCAGTTCCTGGCCTGGAAATACCGTTCGATCGTCGGGCGCCTGGGCGAGAACCAGGCGGGCCAGTGGTCGTACCGGCACGCCGCGATGTACACGGTGCCCTATGCGCCGGCCGAGCTGGGCGCGATCGACTGGACCGGAGGAACCGGCCCCTGGTACCCGAACTGGGGCGCCGCCTTCGCCGCCGCGGGGCAGAGCTACGCGTCCGGCACGACGCTGCTCGACGCCTATATCGAAGGCGACGGGCTCGCCACGAGCTACTGGGGCAACCTGCAGCCGGCGATCGCCTACGCGGTCGAGCACAACGCCAGCGGCGCGCTGGACGCCTACAACCGCATGGTGAGCGCGCCGAACTGGCAGGCCGCGACCGTCTACTTCAATACCAGCACGCCGGTCTGGAGCGTACGGCCGCGCAACGTCGCGTACTGAAAAAATTCACTGCACGGTCGACACAGCCGGTCCATCATGGGGCAAACTGCACCTGGTTCGACGCCGAGCCAGGCAGATGATCGACGGTCGACCGATGCCAAGTACCGAACCAAATTCACCCGGGGAGCTGCAACTCCCGACCAACCGGTCCTTCGGACTGGTTTTCTGCGGTTTTTTCGCGCTGCTCGCCCTGTTCCCGCTACTGTACGGCGGATCGGCGCGCCTCTGGTCGGTAGTCGTCTCGGCCGCATTCGGTGCCACCGCGCTGCTCTTTCCCTCGGTGCTGACCCCGCTGAATCGCCTCTGGATGCGCTTCGGCGCATTGCTGCACCGAATCGTCAGTCCGGTCATCCTCGCCCTGCTGTTCTTCGTCGTGATCACCCCCTTCGGCCTGGTCATGCGACTGCTGCGCAAGGACCCGTTGAGACTCCGGTTCGAACCGGTCCAGACCTACTGGATCGACCGCGATCCCCCAGGACCCAGCCCTGAATCCTTGAACAACCAGTTCTGAGGCCACGATGATCGACCTCGTCAGGGAACTGTTCGCCTTCATGGCAGCACGCAAGAAGTTCTGGATGCTGCCGATCCTGCTGGTGATGCTGGTGCTCGGCGGCCTGCTCGTGCTCGCACAAGGTTCCGCAATCGCGCCATTCATCTACACGCTGTTCTAGGCCGGGCGATGCACGTCCTCGGCATCTCGGCGTACTACCACGACAGCGCCGCCGCCCTGGTCAAGAACGGCGAGATCGTCGCAGCGGCCCAGGAGGAGCGGTTCACGCGCCGGAAGCACGATGCCCGGTTTCCGATCAACGCGATCGGCGCCTGCCTGCGACAGGCCGGAATCGGCTTGTCCGAGGTCGACCGGGTCGCGTTCTACGACAAGCCGTTCCTGAAGTTCGAGCGATTGCTGGAAACGTATCTGGCTTTCGCTCCTCGCGGATTCAAGTCGTTCTCGGCTGCCATCCCCGTCTGGCTGCGCGAAAAGCTGTTCTTGAAGGATCTGCTCTGCCGCGAACTGAAGAATCTCGATCCGCAGTTCCCGGCTCGCGAGCGTCTACGTTTTTCCGAGCATCACCTGAGTCATGCGGCCAGTGCGTACTTCCCCTCGCCGTTCGAGGACGCAGTCGTTCTGACGATGGACGGCGTCGGCGAGTGGGCGACGACATCGCTGGCCGTGGGCCGCGGCAACGGCCTCGAGATCTGCCGCGAGATCCATTTTCCCCACTCGCTCGGACTGCTCTATTCGGCTTTCACCTACTACACCGGATTCAAGGTCAATTCCGGCGAGTACAAGGTGATGGGCTTGGCCCCCTACGGCGAGCCGCGCTATGCAACGGTGATTCTCGATCATCTGATCGATGTGAAGTCGGACGGCAGCTTCCGATTGAATCTCGACTACTTCGACTACTGCACCGGGCTCACGATGACGAACGAGCGCTTCGACGCCCTGTTCGGTGGCCCGCCCCGTCGACCGGAACATGATCGCCTCGCGCAACGACACATGGATCTGGCCGCGTCGATTCAGGCGGTCACCGAAGAATGCGTCTTGCGGCTCACGCGATCGATCGCCAGCGAAGGCAGAAGCCGCAATCTGTGCCTGGCCGGGGGCGTCGCGCTGAACTGCGTCGCCAACGGCAAGATCCTCAGGGATGGCCGGTTCGATCGCTTGTGGATCCAGCCCGCCGCCGGAGACGCCGGCGGTGCGCTCGGAGCCGCACTGATGACCTTCCATGGCCCGGAACGCGGCCCGCGCACCGTCGCCCCGGGGCGCGATGCGATGAAGGGGAGCTACCTCGGCCCCGAGTTCCCGCAGTCCGACATCCAGGCGCGGCTGACGGCCGCCGGGGCGCATTTCCGGGTTCTGGAAGAGCACGACATCATCGACGTCTGTGCGCGCCACCTGTCCGAGGGGCGCGCGCTGGGCTGGTTCCAGGGCCGCATGGAGTTCGGCCCGCGCGCGCTCGGCGGACGTTCCATTCTCGGCGACCCGCGCTCGCCGACGATGCAGAAGACGCTCAACCTGAAGGTGAAGTACCGGGAATCGTTCCGGCCGTTCGCACCTTCCGTGCTGCGCGAGCACGTGCACGAATGGTTCGAACTGGACGGCGACAGTCCCTACATGTTGCTGGTCGCCGACGTCGTCGCGAGCCGCCGCAAGAAGGTGACCGCCGACGAGCAGGCCCTCTTCGGTATCGACAAGCTCAACGTCCCGCGCTCGGATATTCCCGCGGTGACGCACGTGGATTACTCGGCGCGCATCCAGACCGTTCACCGGGAGACCAACCCGCGCTACCACGCGCTGATCTCGGCCTTCCACCGCCTGACCGGTTGCCCGGTCGTCGTCAACACGAGCTTCAATGTACGCGGTGAGCCGATCGTCTGCACGCCCGAAGACGCCTTTCATTGCTTCATGGGCACCGAGATCGAGACGCTTGCGATCGGGAACTGCCTGCTGCTCAAGGAAGACCAGGACCCGTCGCTGAAGCAGAACTACACCGAGAAGTTCGAGCTCGACTGAAGCGGCTCTCGATGGACGCTCGACCACGCCTTTCCGACCGTGCCAAGGCTTGGCTGTCGGCCGCCGTCGTCGCAACCCTGCTCGCATTGCTGATCGGCGCCGCCGAGGTTGCGGTACGAATTCGCCAGACGATCAAGTACGGCTACGCAGGCAGTCTGGACCAGGTCTACGAGGTCGACGCTCGCACCGGCCTCCGGATACCGAAAGCAGGAGCGCACTTCGGTCCGATCCAGATCAACGATCTGGGCTTCCGCGGTCCGGAAATAGCGGTACCCAAGCCTCCAGGGACCATTCGGGTCGGATTTCTCGGCGCCTCGACCACCTTCTGTGCCGAAGCCAGCTCGAACGACGCCGTGTGGCCGAGTCTCGTCGTCGACGCGCTTCGCAGGCGCTTTCCCGAAACGAACTTCGACTACGTCAACGGCGCGGTTCCCGGCTACACGGTGACGAGTTCGACGCGGAATCTGGCACTGCGCGTCGCACCGCTGCAGCCCGACGTGATCGTCATCTACCATGCGACCAACGACCTGTCGGGCGAGTTGCGCGGCATTGCGGCGAAGCAATCCGGCTCGGCCTCGGTCGCGCTCCCGGAGAGCTCCTGGCTCGCGCGCCATTCGCTGCTCTGGAACCTGGTCACCAAGAACCTGCGGCTGATGCTTGCTCGAACCGCTGCGGAGTCGGGATCGGTCGATTCGATCACGATCGAAGCCGAATCGCTCGGGGCCGGATTCGGCAATGACCTGACAGCGCTGGTACGTGCCGCCAAGGCAACCGGTGCGATCGTGGCGCTCGTCACCTTCTCGACCCAACTCCGGGTCGATCAAGACGAAGCCGCCCGACGGACGGCGATGCAGTCCGCGATGCTATACATGCCGGGATTCGACTCCGGACAGCTGCTGGCCGCATATCGGAGGTACAACGCCATCATCGGCGAAGTGGCGGCGAGCGAACGGATTCTCCTCATCGGGGGCGAAGACCGGATTCCGGGGAACCCGATGCACTTCACGGATAGCGTCCACTTCACGGATGCCGGAAACCGCGCGCAGGCGAGCCGCGTATCCGAGGCGCTTCTGTCGCTGCCGGATCTATCGGCACGGGCCGCGAGGTGACGCGCTCCGGGCGTCCCGTCGGGTGGAGAGGTCAAAGACGCGCGAGGACGTCCATCAGGTCCGCGATCGCTGCGTCCCAGTGCCGCGGGTCCGAGAAGGTGTGATCGGCATCCTCGATCCGAAGCGCGCCGGTCTCCCGGTCCCGGGGTAGCCCGGATCGACTCATTCCGATCTCGAATTCCGCAGCCGTGAGATCATGGCCGCTCAGTTGCAGGCGCAGCGATCCGCCCCATGTCGCGATGGTGCGCGCAAGCCGAATCGGCAGATCCTCGCGTTGGCCCGAGCCGCTATCCGGGTCGCGCGCTCCCCCACGCGCCCGCAACAGGTGGCCGACCGCCTCGCGCGCCGCACCGAGCACGTCGATGCGGCCGGTGAGGAGCTTCTTCCAGAACTCGGCCGAGCGCAGGCGCGAGCCGTAGTGTTCCGAGACCAGCGCCGCCGAGCGCGTGGCATCGCTGCGCGCCCAGGGGTTCGCGGCGATGACGGCAGCGACGCGCTCGTCGCCGGGCGCGTAGAACAGTGCCGCGGTGGCGCCGTCGCACAGGCCCCAGAGCGCCAGCTTCGCGCAACCCGCCTGCGTCGCGAGCGCATCGCAGGCCCGGCGCAGGTCCGGCCCCGCGTGCTCGAAGTCCGGGCGCGGCCCGGGGCTGTCGCCCATGCCGGTGTAGTCGAAGCGCAGGCAGGGGTGGCCGGTCGCGGCCAACGCCCGCGCCATCAGCACGAACTGGCGATGCGAGCCGACGCGCGTCTGCGGCCCCCCCACCACGATGACGACGCCGAGCGGCTTCGCCGCGGCCGGATCGGCCGGCCGTGCCAGCACGCCGACCAGCTCGGCGCCGGGCGGACCGATGATGACCACCGTCTCGTCGATCGGGCGCGGCATCGCGGCCTGGCTCACGATACCGCTCCGCCGTCCTGCGGCCCGAGCGCTTCGGCGACCGCGTCGGCGGTCGCCGCCACCAGCGCGGGCACGTCCACCAGGTCGGCGACGTTCCAGAAGGCGGGGCCGGCCACGGCCTGCGCGGCGGTCGGCACGCCCGCCTGGGTCCAGGCCGCGGCGCGCTTGGCCAGCCCTTCCGGCACCGTGACGGCTGCGCCCTCGACCGGCATGCGCAACTCGATCAGGGTCGCGCCACGCGCCGCGGGCGCGGCGCTGCCGTCGAGCCTTTCGAGCCCCTCGACCAGCCCGGGCGCGAACGGATAGCCGCCGAGCATCGCGATGCGTCCCTGTGCCCACAGCGCCTTCGGCTCGGGCGCCGCCGCCTCGTCGGGACGCTGCATCCGGCCCACGTTGGCGACGCGCAGCATCGCCGAAAGCTGCTGCCGGCCCTGCAGCACCGGCGCCCACCCCAGGAACGCCGCGAGCCGCTCCGGCAACTCGTGCGAGACGCGCGAAGCCAGGGCCGCGCCCAACCGGCATCCGACCAGGACCAGCGGCAGGCCCGCGCCGGCATCGGCCGTGCCGGCGGCCATCCTGCGGCAATCCGCCAGCCAGTGCTCGACGCGCGCGTCCCGGAAGTCGGCGCTGCTGTCGCCGGTGCCGAACAGGTCGAAGGTGCAGCTCGCGATGCCCCGCGCCGCCAGCGCCTCGGCCGCCAGCCGGACCATGCGCCGCATCTGGTTCATCTCGTCGCCGAAAGCGGGCACGAACAGGGCCCGGGCGCGCGGCGCCGCATCCGCCGGCGACCAGCGCACGACGACGCTGCGGTGGCGATCGAAAGCCTCGAAGCACGCATCGAAGCGCACGCCCGGGCGCGTGCCGCTCGCGACGGCTCGATCCCGGTTCACGGAGCGAGCTCGCGCGAGACGAGCTCGACCGACATCGCCCGGGCAAGCGAGGCATCGTCGGGAAGCCGCGCCAGGTCGAGCACGCCGTCGAGTCGCCATTCCCCCGGCAGCAGGGCCCGGTAGCGCCCGGCCAGCGGCACCGATGCGCGCTGCCCATGGAGCCGGCGGCGCGCGGCGTTGATCAGCGGCCGCGCGCAGATCGGGCGCATGCCGGTGCTCCACTCGGTCCAGCGCGCGCGCAGGTCGGGCCCCGCGCTGAACGCGAACCCGTAGGCCGAGGGCCGGCTGGCGATGCCGCGGTGAAGCGCGGTGACCAGCCGCGCCTCCAGGCGCCCGGCGTTCTTCCAGGCGAGCGGCAGCATGCAGGCATCCCGGATCGTGCGCAGGTCGACCAGCGGCGTCATGAACGCGCCGTGGCGCAACGCCACGCTGTTGTTCAGGCCCATCCAGTGATGACAGCGGAACAGCGGATAGACCAGCTCGACCTGCTCGCGCGCGAGCAGGCTGCCGGCCTCGGCCGCATCCAGCCCGACGGTCCGCGCGATCGAAGCCGTCATGTCCGCCTCGTAGGCGGCGAGCCCGTCGCGCCGGCGAAACACCGACGGGTCGAAGCCGCGATAGAAGGCCCGCACGATGTCTCGCGCCCGGTAGCGCCGGTCCGGCAGGTGGAAGAAGTTGCGGAAGATCTCGCCGCCGCCGCCGTTCAGTGCAAGCGCCCCGCCGGCGCTCTGCTCCACCCGGGTGCGCCGGTCGGCCCCGCGATCGTCGATGCCGTCGTTCGGCAGCCCGTCGAAGAAGAGCGCGCTGCGCACCAGCTCGTCGAGGCCCGCCTCGGGCAGGCCCCGGTCGAGCGCCTCCTTGTCGACCGCGCGCAGCGCGATCCCTTCGGCCCGCGCGACCTCGGTCGCGATCGGGACATCCTCGGAATCGGGCCGGCCGTAGACGAACAGCTTCGGGCGCTCGCGCTGGGCGAGCAGCGCGGCGACGATCAGGCGCGAATCGAAGCCGCCCGACAACGCGGCGCTGACCCGGTCCGGGAACGCGGCGGCGATCTCGCCGAACACGCAGCGCAGATGCGCCTCGAGCGCGGACACGCCGGCCTCGATCGAATCGAAGGTCCGGGCGCCGGCCCAGAGCCCCATCGGGAAGCGCGACACGGGTCGCCCTTCCCCGAGGTCGATCGCATGGCCGAGGGCCAGCTTGGTCACGCCTCGCGCGACGGTGCGGTCGGAATGGGCGGCGCCGAGCAGCACGTACTCGATCGCCGCCGCTTCGTCGATGCCGGCATCGCCGTTCCAGGCCCGCGTCGCGAGCCAGCTGGTGCTGTAGAAGCGCCCGTCGGCGCTGACGTAGAGCCGCGCGAAGCCGGGCGCGTCGTTCAGCAGCCACGCGCGCCCGCCCTTGGCGAGGAACAGCACGAAGTTGCCGCGCAGCATCGACTCGTCCAGGTCCGGCGCCGGGTCTCGTCCCGACACCTCGTCGAGCAGCCGGCGCAGCGCCTCGACCCCGAACGCCCCGCGATACCAGATCGGCCCCACGCAGCAGGCCGCGCCGTCGGCCGCATGCACGAAGCAGTCCGGTGCCTCGCGCTGCGCGGGCTGCGACCAGGCCTGCACGCTGCCGCCGGCCCAGGCATGGCGCCAGGCGGGCACGAACCCCTGCTGCGCCAGCGACCGCGCGGCGCGCACGGCCGCATCGCCGTCGTCACCCTCGGCGCCGAGCGCGACCGAGAGGGCGTTCAGCATCCGCCGCCCCGCTTGCCGGGCGTACCCTCTCCGGCGGCCCCCTGCTCGGCGACCCCCCGCCCCGCCCCGGCCGCCAGCGCGCGAAACGCCGCGAGCAGTCGCGCGACGCGGTCGTCCCAGGTATTCGAGCGCGCGTAGGCGACGATCCGGTCGCGGTCCCAGTCGCGTTCGAGGGCGCGCTCGATCGCCGCGCCGAATGCCTGCGCATCCCACCAGTCGACCAGCTCGCCGAGCGAGGGATCGGCCACCACCTCGGCGTTGCCGCCGACACGGGTGGTCACCACCGGCAATCCGCAAGCCATCGCCTCCAGCAACACGTTCGACCAGCCCTCGAACTCGGTCGCCTGCGCGAACACGTCCGCGGCGCCGTAGTACCACTTGAGCGCCTCGTGCGGCTGGCGCCCGCAGAAGCGCACCGCGTCGGCCACGCCGCAGCGCCGGGCCAGCGCCTCGAGCTCGCCGCGCTGGTCGCCCTGCGAGGCACCGCCGCCGACGATCAGGTACAGGAGTCCGGGATGACGCCGGCGCAGCCCGGGCAGCAGCGGGATGATCCGGTGGAACCCCTTGGTCGGGATCAGGTTGCCCACGCCCACGATCACCCGGGCATCGGGCACGATGCCCAGGCGGCGGCGCGCCTCGGCGCGATCGACCGGCGCGAACTTCCCGAGATCGACGCCATTGCCGATCACCTCCACCCGCGCCGCATCGATACCCAGGCGCTGGGCGACATCGCGCGACAACGCGGCCGAAACCGCGAACAGCCGGCTCGCCGAGCGCATCGCCTCCACCAGGTAGCGTTCCCGGTCGGTGCCGATCAGCCACTCGTCCTTGCTGCCGCGAATCGTGATCGTGACCGGCAGGCCGAGCCGGGCCGCGATCCGGGTCGCCGCCCAGCCGTCCGGATACAGGAAGTGCGCGTCGATGATCGGCGCGCTCATGCGCACCGCCAGCCGGCGCACCGTGGGCAGCGTCGCCATCGCCATCGAGCGCCCGTCCAGGCGCTTGAGGATGCCCGGCACGGAGAGGAAGCGGGGACGATGGACCTCGATCCCGTCCATGGTCTCGCGCAGCGGCGCCGGAGGGCGGAACGTGGGCCGGAACCGGCGCACCAGCCAGTCCAGCGGCGACCAGGCCTGCGGCGCGACGACGACGATCGGGAGATGTCGCGCCACGCGGAACATGCGCTCGCGGACGAACGTGCCCGCGGTCGGGGCCGCGTCGCTCGGGAACAGGCTGCTGTAGACGATCAGGCTCGGCTCGCTCATCGGCCCGGGGCCTGCAGCATCCGGTCGAGCTGCCGCAGGTGCGCGTCCCAACTGTAGTGCGCCAGCACGTAGTCGCGGGCGGACGGCCGATCGGCGGGATGCCGCAGCATCTCGGCGGCGCGCTCGGCGAGACCGGCCGCAGCGTCGCTCACCTGCCCCGGGATCCAGTCGGCCGGGCGCAAGCCCTCGGCCGCGCCGGTGGTCATCAGCACCGGCTTGGCCATCGACAGCGCCTCGAGCACCTTGTTCTGGGTGCCGCGGGCGATCCGCATCGGGGCCACCGACAGCGCGGCATGGCGCAGGTAGGGACGCACGTCCGGCACCCGGCCGGTGACGATCACGCCCGGCCGGGCCGCCAGCGCCTGCACCTCGGCGCCCGGCCGGCTGCCGACGATCGCGAACCGCGCGCCGGGTATCCGCGCCTGGATCCCGGGCAGGATCTCGGTCGCGAACCACTGCACCGCGTCGACGTTGGCCCAGTAGTCCATCACGCCGGTGAAGACGATCACCGGTCCGCCGGCCGGATACGGGTCGTCGAAGGCGAGCGCCGGATCGAAATAGGCGGTATCGACCCCGTTCTCGATCACCCCGACCCGGTCCGCGACCTGCGGCGCGAGCTTGCGGAACAGCGCGGCATCGGCTTCGGTGACGAAAGCGGTCGCCTCGACCTCGCCGGCCATGCGCACCTCGAACTCCAGCAGCCGGTCGGCCTCGCGCCGGTAGACCCAGCCGGTCGGGCCGCGGCGCGAGGCGCCGTACTGGCGCCACTTCTCGGAATCGACGTCGGAGAAATGCGCGACGCGGCGCAGCCCGCGCCCGGCCGCGCCGGCCACGTACTGGACCACCGGCGACGAGTACAGCACCGCGTGCCCGATGCGCTGCTCGCGCACGGTGCGCGCGACCCAGTCGCGCATCGCGCGATCGCGGTAGTAGACCGCGGAGATCGATTCGCCGGTCAGGAAGGCCGACAGGCTCCTCAGGCGCCGCCGGCGCGGATGGATGGGGCGCAGCAGGACATCGGCGCAGACCTCGCGCATCCGGGCCTCGTGCTGCCAGTCGTCGGGATCGTCGACGAAGGAGCCGAGATAGACCTCGTGGCGCGCGGCCAGGTGGCGCAGGATGTGCCAGGTGGCGATCTTGTCCCCCTTGTCCGGGGGATAGGGGATGCGGTGCGTGAGATAGAGGACCTTCGCCACAGGGAGAATCGGTCGAATCGGGAGACTCGATGGTAGCCGAGCGATGCGGCGGAAGCGTTAAGATTGCCCGAGATCCACATCCGTGTCCGGAATTTGTTCATGCAGGGGCCTTCGATGGGCATGCCAGGCAACACTCCGTCGCATGGCCTTGCCGGCCGGTTCCGATGCCGCTCCTGCGGCGCGGCGCTGCATGACAGCTTCGTCGACCTCGGCATGTCGCCGCTGTGCCAGACCCACATCTCGCCCGGGCAGCTCGACGAGATGGAACCCTTCTACCCGCTGCACGCCTACGTGTGCCGGGAGTGCTTCCTGGTGCAGTTGCAGGCGTTCGTCGCGCCGCAGGACATCTTCGGCGAGTACGCCTATTTCTCCTCGTACTCGACCAGCTGGGTCGAGCACGCGCGCCGCTACGCCGGGATGGCCGCCGCGCGCTTCGGCCTGGGCCCGGGCAGCAAGGTGATGGAGGTCGCCTCCAACGACGGTTACCTGCTGCAGCACTTCGTGGCCCGCGGCATTCCGGTCCTCGGCATCGAGCCGGCGGCCAACGTCGCCCGGGCGGCGCGCGACAAGGGCATCCCGACCCAGGTCGCGTTCCTGGGTCGCGAAAGCGCCGACCGGATCGTCGCCGAGCACGGGCAGGCCGACCTGCTGGTGGGCAACAACGTGCTCGCGCATGTGCCCGACCTGAACGACTTCGTGGCCGGCCTGCGCCGGCTGCTCGCGCCGGGCGGGGTGCTCACGATGGAGTTCCCGCACCTGCAGCGGCTGATGGCCGGGAACCAGTTCGACACGATCTACCACGAGCACTTCAGCTACTTCTCCTTCGTGGCCGCCGAGAAAGTGTTCGCGCGCCACGGCCTGATCCTGTTCGACGTCGACGAGATCCCCACCCACGGCGGGTCCCTGCGCATCTACGCGCGGCATGCGGCGAGCGCCGCGCCCGCGGTGGGCGCCGGCGTCGAGGCCCTGCGCCGGCGCGAGATCGAAGACGGGTTCCTGACGCTCGAGCGCTACCGCGGCTTCGACGAGCAGGTGCGGGCCACGAAGCGCGCGCTGCTGTCGTTCCTCATCGACGCGAAGGCGCGCGGCAAGCGCGTGGCCGGGTACGGCGCGCCCGGCAAGGGCAACACGCTGCTCAACTACTGCGGCATCCGCACCGACTTCCTCGACTTCACCGTCGACGCGAACCCGTACAAGCAGGGCAAGTTCACGCCGGGCACGCGCATCCCGATCCTGGCCCCGGAGGCGATCCGCGCAGCGCGCCCCGACTACGTGCTGATCCTGCCCTGGAACCTGAAAGACGAGATCGTCCGCGCCGCCGGCTATATCTCCGAGTGGGGCGGGCAGTTCGTCACACCGATTCCCGGCGTGCGAGTGCTATAAATATTCGATGAAGATCCTCGTCACCGGCACCGAAGGCTACATCGGCGCGCGCCTGGCGCCGCGGCTGCATGCGCGCGGCCACGACGTCGTGGGGCTCGACACCGGCTTCTACCGGGAAGGCTGCCTGTACGTCGACCCGATCGGCATGCCGTGGACCCCGGCCACCATCGCCAAGGACCTGCGCGCGATGACGCCCGCCGACTTCGAGGGCATCGATGCGGTGGTGCACCTGGCCGAGCTGTCGAACGACCCGCTCGGCCAGAACCGTCCCGAGATCACCTTCCAGATCAACCACGAGGGCACGAAGCGCATCGCCCGGGCCGCGCGCGCGGCCGGCGTGCGGCGCTTCGTCTACGCGTCCTCGTGCAGCGTCTACGGCGTGGGCACCGGCGAGTTCCTCGACGAGACCGCGCCGGTCAATCCCCAGACCGCCTACGCGACCTGCAAGACGCTGGTCGAGCGCGACCTGCTCCCGATGGCCGACGCCGGTTTTTCGGTCGTCTTCCTGCGCAACGCGACCGCCTACGGGCCGTCTCCGCGCATGCGCTTCGACATCGTGCTCAACGACCTGTGCGCGCTCGCCTGGACGCGCCGCCAGATCGCGATGACCAGCGACGGCAGCCCGTGGCGGCCGCTGGTCCACGTCGAGGACATCTGCGAGGCGATGCGCTGCGCGGTCGAGGCGCCGGAGGCTGCGGTCAACGGCGAGATCTTCAACGTCGGGCACACGTCCGAGAACTACCGGGTCCGGGAGATCGCCGAGATCGTGGCCGCCGCGTTCCCGGGCTGCGGGGTCAGCGCCGGCCCGCCCGGCGGGGACAACCGCAGCTACCGGGTCTCGTTCGAGAAGATCGCCACGCGGCTGCCGGGCTTCGAGGCGCGCTGGACCGCCGCGCGCGGCGCCGAGGAGTTGCGGCGGCTGTTCGAGCGCGTCGAGTTCTCGCGCGAGATCCACGAATCCCGCCCGTTCACGCGCCTGAAGCAGCTCAAGTACCTGCAGCGTACCGGCCAGATCGACGACGACCTCCACTGGAGCGCGCGGTGATCTTCGAGCCGACGCCGATCGAGGGCGCGTTCGTCGTGCGGCTCGAACCCCGGACCGACGAACGCGGCTTCTTCGCCCGCACCTGGTGCCGCGACGAGTTCGTCGCGCACGGCATCGACATCGAGGTCGCCCAGTCGAACCTGTCGCACAACCGGGTCGCCGGAACGCTGCGCGGGATGCACTACTCGGCCGCCCCGGCGCGCGAGGGCAAGCTCGTCCGCTGCGAGCGCGGCCGCGTCCACGACGCCATCGTCGACCTGCGCCCGGGGTCGGCCAGCTTCATGCGCCGCTTCGAGATCGAGCTCGACGATCGCCGTCGCGATGCGCTGTACGTCCCGCCGGGGGTCGCGCACGGCTTCCAGACCCTGGACGACGACTGCGACGTGCTCTACCTGATGAGCGAGCGCTATCGCCCCGAGCTCGCCCGGGGCGTTCGCCACGACGACCCGCGGCTGGGCCTGCGCTGGCCGCGTCCGGTCGCGGTCATCGCGGAACGCGACCGGCGCTGGCCCGACCTCGCCGACGCCGTCGGCGGCTGAGGCGCGGCGATGCTGCTGCAAGGCCTCCAGGCGAGCGCGGCGTCGCGCGCGGCCGCGAACGCCGCGATGGCCTTGATCGGGGAGATGTACCCGATCTGCCGCAGCCTCACCGGCGACGGCGTGCGGCGCACGCTCGATCTCGTCGAACGGTGGATTCCGCTCGAGCGCACCGAGGTGCCGAGCGGCACGCCGGTGTTCGACTGGGAGATCCCGCAGGAATGGAACATCCGCGACGCCTGGATCGCCGACCCGGCGGGCCGGCGCGTGGTCGACTTCCGGGCGCACACGCTGCACGTCGTCGGCTACTCGGTGCCCGTGCGCGCCACCCTGTCGCTCGAGGCGCTCCAGCCGCACCTGCATTCGCTGCCGGACCGGCCCGACTGGATCCCGTACCGCACCGGCTACTACGCCGGGAACTGGGGCTTCTGCCTGCGGCACCGGGACCGCCTCGCGCTCGGCCCCGGCCCCTACGAGGTGGTGATCGACGCCGACCTGGCTCCCGGCCACCTCACCTACGCCGAGTGCACGATCCCCGGCACCACGGACGGCGAGGCGATCGTCTACACGCACACCTGCCACCCTTCGCTCGCCAACGACAACCTGAGCGGCATCGCCGTGGCCGCCGCGCTCGCGCGCGCGCTGGCCGCCGACCTGGACGGCGGGGCCGGCGGCGCGGCGCCGCGCCTCACCTGGCGCTTCGTGTTTGGCCCGGGCACCATCGGGTCGCTCGCCTGGCTCGCCGGCAACGAAGCGCGGCTCGCGCACCTCGCGGGCGGGCTGGTGACCGGCCTGCTCGGCGACGACGGGCCGCTCACCTACAAGCGCAGCCGGCGCGGCGACAGCGCGACCGACCGCGCGGCCGGGCTGGTGCTGGGCGCCGATCCCGCCGCCGCGATCGTCGATTTCGAGCCCTACGGCTACGACGAGCGGCAGTTCTGTTCCCCCGGCTTCGACCTGCCGGTCGGCCGGCTGACCCGCTCGCCCAACGGGGCCTATCCGGAGTATCACAGCTCGGCCGACGACGTGGCGCTGCTGCGCCCCGAGCGGCTGGCCGAGTCGATCCGCACGCTCGCGCGCCTGATCGCGGTGATCGACGCGAACCGCGTTCCGCTGAACCTGTCCCCGAAGGGCGAGCCGCGCCTGGGCAAGCGCGGACTCTATGCGACGCTGGGCGGCCAGGCGCCCGGCGAGTTCCAGCACGCGCTGCTCTGGACCCTGAACCTCGCCGACGGCGCGCACGACCTGGTCTCGATCGCCGCCCGCTCGGGCCTGCCCTTCGAGCGCATCGCGCAGGCCGCCGACGCACTGGCCGATGCCGGCCTGCTCGCGACGCAAGGCGCGCGACACGCCGGACCGATGGAGTCGACGACATGAAGGTGGTGCTGTTCTGCGGCGGCCTGGGCACCCGGCTGCGCGAGCACTCGGACACGATCCCGAAGCCGCTGGTCGGCGTGGGGTATCGCCCCATCCTGTGGCACCTGATGCGCTACTACGCGCACTTCGGCCACAAGGACTTCATCCTGTGCCTCGGCTACCGGGGCGACCTGATCCGCCAGTACTTCCTCGACTACAGCGAGTGCATGTCGAACGACTTCGTGCTCTCCGAGGGCGGACGCAAGGTCGAGCTGCTGACGCGCGACATGGACGACTGGCGCATCACCTTCGTCGACACCGGCCTGCATGCCAACCTCGGCCAGCGCCTGCTGCGCGTGCGCCGCTTCCTCGAAGGCGAGACCGAGTTCCTCGCCAACTACTCGGATGGGCTCAGCGACCTGCCGCTCGACCGGCACATCGCCGACTTCCGGCGGCGCGGCGTCGCCGCGAGCTTCGTGGCGGTGCGCACGCCGCAGAGCCTGCACTCGGTGCGGGCCGACGCCGACGGGATGGTGACCGCGTTCGGCGAGATCGGGCAGACCGAGTTCTGGATCAACGCGGGCTTCTTCTGCCTGCGCGACGAGATCTTCGACGTGATCGAGGAAGGCGACGAGCTGGTCGAGGCGCCGTTCCAGCGCCTGATCGCCCGGCGCCGGCTATCGGTGTTCCGGCACGACGGCTTCTGGCAGTCGATGGACACGTTCAAGGACAAGATCACGTTCGACCGGATGGAAGCCCGGGGCGATTGCCCCTGGATGGTCTGGAAACGCTAGGGGAACGCGCCCATGCTGCCCCTGCGACCCGGTGACGACCGCTCCCGCCTGCGGGTGCTGTGCCTGGGCGCCCACAGCGACGACATCGAGATCGGCTGCGCCGGCACCCTGCTGCGCTGGCTCGACGAGTACGAGCAGGTCGAGGTCGGCTGGGCGGTGCTGAGCGCCGGCGGCGCGCGCGGCGGCGAGGCGCGCGCCAGCGCCGAGTCGCTGCTGCACGCCGCGGCATCGGCCCGGATCGTGCTCGGCGAGCTCCCGGACGCGTACCTGCCCGCCCATTTCGCCCAGGCCAAGGCCTTCGTCGCCGGCCTGCGCGACCTGCTCGACCCGGACATCGTCCTCACCCACCGGCTCGACGATCGCCACCAGGACCACCGCCTCGTCGCCGAGCTCACCTGGCAGCACTGGCGCGACCACCTGATCCTCGAGTACGAGATCCCGAAATACGAGGGCAACCTCGGGCCGGTCAACACCTATCTCCCGGTCTCGCGGGCGATCGCCGCGCGCAAGACCCGTCATCTCGCGCAGCACTTCGGCAGCCAGCGCTCGAAGGACTGGTTCGACGACGAGACCTTCCTCGGACTGATGCGCCTGCGCGGCCTCGAATGCCGCTCGGCCAGCGGCCTCGCCGAGGCGTTCCTGGCGCGCAAGACGGTGTGGTGAGCGCCATGGCGAAACCGGGCATGCCCGCTTCCCCCGGGCCCGACGCGCGGACGCTGCAGCGCCGGGCGCACGCCCTGATCCCGGGCGGCGCCCACACTTACGCGAAAGGCGACGACCAGTTCCCCGAGCAGGCGCCGCCGTTCATCGTGCGCGGCGCCGGCTGCCATGCCTGGGACCTCGACGGCAACGCGTTCCTCGAGTACGGGATGGGCCTGCGCGCGGTCACGCTGGGCCATGCCTTCGCCCCGGTGGTCGAGGCGGTCGAGCGGCAGTTGCGACACGGAGTCAACTTCACCCGGCCGTCCCCGATCGAGCTCGAGTGCGCCGAGATGCTGCACGCGCTCGTGCCGGGCGCGGAGATGGTGAAGTTCTGCAAGGACGGCTCGGACGCGCTCGACGGCGCGGTTCGGCTCGCCCGCGCCAGCACCGGGCGCGACCTGGTAGCCGCCTGCGCCGACCACCCGTTCTTCTCCACCGGCGACTGGTTCATCGGCACCACCCCGATGCACGCCGGCATCCCGCAGGCGGTACGCAGCCAGATCCTCGGGTTCCGCTACAACGACCTGCCGGGCCTCGAGGCCCTGTTCGCGGCCCATCCCGGCCGGATCGCCTGCGTCGTGATGGAACCGGCGCGCACCGAGGAACCCGATCCCGGCTACCTGGCGGCGGTCCGGACGCTGGCGCACGCCAACGGGGCGCTCCTCGTCTTCGACGAGATGATCACCGGCTTTCGCTGGCACCTGCGCGGCGCGCAGCACCTGTACGGCGTCACGGCCGACCTGTCCACTTTCGGCAAGGCCCTGGCCAATGGCTTCTCCGTTTCCGCCCTGGCCGGCCGGCGCGAGATCATGCGGCTCGGCGGCTACGAGCACGACCGCGAGCGGGTGTTCCTGCTCTCGACCACCCACGGCGCCGAAACCCACGCGCTCGCCGCGGCGCTGGCGACGATGCGCTTCTACGCCGACCATCCGGTGGTCGAGACGCTGCATGCGCGCGGCGCGCGGCTGCGCCACGGGGTCGAGCAGGCAGTGGCCGTGCACGGCCTGGACGGATACGTGGGCCTCGCGAGCCGCGACTGCAACCTGCTCTTCGCCACGCGCGACGCCGGGCGCCAACCCAGCCAGGCGTTTCGCACCCTGTTCATGCAGGAGCTGCTGCGGCACGGCATCCTCGCCCCTTCGTTCGTCGTCAGCTATGCCCACACCGAGGCGGACATCGACCGCACCGTGGCGGCGGTGGACGCGGCGCTGCCCATCTACCGGCGGGCGCTCGACGCCGGCCCCGAGCGCTTCCTCGAGGGCCGTCCGGTCAAGCCGGTGTTCCGGCCGTTCGGCTGAATGCGAGACAGCGATGCCGCGAATCACGACGACCGGGCTCCGACGCCGCGGCCAGCGTGCATTTGTTCCTCATCCCCCGGACACGGGCTGCCCGCGGATGGAGCGCATGGATACACTTGCCGTACGTCCGGAATCGTTCCACGCAGTGATCCCCTGTTCGAACCGACCATGGGCGATCCCCCCGCTCCGGTGAAACCCAAGCTGTCGGGAATCGCCCGCCACCTGAACGGCCGCGCGCGCCTGTCTCTGCTCGCGCTCGCCGAGCCCGCGCGTGCGCGTTCCCTGATGAGCCGCCCCGATCCGGGCGCCGAACCGGTCCTGCGCGAGGTGATCGGATGGCTCGGCCGGGCCCAGGACCGGTCCGCGACCCGCGACGGCGGCGTCGCCCGCGACTACAGCCTGGTGCGCGGCTGGGCGGCCTCCTACCCCGAGACCACCGGCTACATCGTGCCGACCCTGATCGAGTACGCGCGCCGCTCGGGCGACGCCCGGCCGCTCGACCGGGCACGGCGCATGGCCGACTGGCTGGTCGCGATCCAGCTCTCCTCGGGCGGGTTCCAGGGCGGCAAGATCGACTCGCGCCCGATCGTCCCGGTCACGTTCAACACCGGCCAGATCCTGCTCGGGCTCGCCGCGGCCGAGCGGCGCTTCGGCGGCTATCTCGATCCGATGCGCCGCGCCGCCGACTGGCTGGTCGCGACGCAGGACCCGGACGGCGGCTGGCGGCGCCATCCGACGCCCTTCGCGAAACCGGGCGACAAGGCCTACGAGACGCACGTCGCATGGGGGCTGTTCGAGGCCGCGCGCATCGATCCGGCGCGAGGCTACGCGGAGGCAGCGATGGCCAACGTGCGCTGGGCGCTCGGCCTGCAGCGCGACAACGGATGGTTCGACCACTGCTGCCTCGACGACAACGACCAGCCGCTGTCGCACACCATCGGCTATGCGCTGCGCGGCCTGGTGGAGGCCTATCGCTTCGGCCAGGACCGCGGCGTCCTCGACGCCGCCCGGCGCACCGCCGATGCGCTGCTCCGGACGCTGGACGCGCGCGGGCGCATCCCGGGCCGCCTGCGCGCCGACTGGTCCGCGGCGGTCTCCTGGACCTGCCTGACCGGGAATGTGCAGATCGCCGCCTGCTGGCTCGACCTGTTCACGTTCACGCGCGAGACGCGCTACGCCGAGGCCGCGCTGGCCGCCAACGCCTTCGTCCGGCGCACGGTGCGCTGCGACGGCCCCGCCGACGTCCGCGGCGGCGTCCGCGGCTCGTGGCCGTCCCGGGGCGCCTACGGCCGCTACATGTACCTCAACTGGGCGGCCAAGTTCCTGGCCGACAGCCTGATGCTGGAAATCGATCTTCGTCCGGAACTGTCCGCCACCGCCTCCGGGGCCCGGGCATCATGAGCGGCCATCCCGAGCGCATCGGCGTCATCGCGCTGCCTCCCGACCTGTGGGACGACGTCGTGATGACGCGGCACCAGGTGCTCGAGCGCCTGGCGCGGCATTTCGCGGTGGCCTGGATCGAGCCGCCCGAGCACTGGCGCGACTGCCTGGTGCCGGGCGGATCGCGCTTCCTGCGGCGCGACCGCTGGACCTCCCCGGCGCCGGGGCTCGAGGTGCTCGCGCCCGGCTTCGCCCACCCGCGCTTCTACCGGCCCGCGTGGCTGCACCGGCTCAGCCTGCGCTCGCGCCTGGCCGCGGCCCGCCGCCGCCTCGTCGCCCTGGGCGCCACGCGGATCGTCCTCTACCTGTGGCGCGACGAGTTCGCCGAGGCGGTGGACCTGGTGCGCCACGACTCGGTGGTCTATCACATCGACGACGAGTACTCGTTCTCCGACGTCGAGGTCCCCAACCCGCCGCGCGAAGTCGCGCTGATGCGCCGCGCCGACGACGTCATCGTGCACTCGAAGCCGCTGCTGCAGAAGAAGTCCGGCATCGCCGCGAACCTCACGCTGGTCCCCAACGGCGTCGACTACGGCCGCTTCGCCGACGCGCGCCCGGAGCCGGCCGACCTGGCGGCGATTCCGCATCCGCGCATCGGCTACGTCGGGGTGATCAAGAAGCAGCTCGACATCGCGCTCCTCGATCGCCTCGCGTCGGAACGCCCCGGCTATTCGTTCGTGCTGGTCGGCCCGGTCCTCCAGGTGGCGGGCAAGGAGCAGGACCTCGACCGGCTGGCGCGACGGCCCAACGTGACGCTGCTCGGCAGCCGGCCGGCCGCAGCGCTCGGGGCCTACCTGCAGCACATGGACGCCTGCCTGATGTGCTACGAGGTCAACGCGTACACGCGCTACATCTATCCGCTGAAGCTGCACGAGTACCTCGCGAGCGGCCGTCCGGTGGTGTCCTCGCGGATCGACAGCGTCGTGGAGCACGGCGACGTGGTGCGGCTCGCCGACGGCGCCGCGGAATGGCTCGAGGCAGTGGACGCGTCACTGCGTCCGGAAGCGAACACGGCGGAGGCGGTCGCACGGCGCCGGGCCCGCGCCCGGCAGTTCGACTGGTCGACGCTGGTGGCGCGCATCGCTGCGGTCATCCGGGAGCGCCTGGCCTCGAAGACGCCCGGCGGCCAGCGGCGCCCGTCCGCGCGCGGCGCGGCCTGACGCGCCCGCGCCGGCCCGACCTCCATGTGCGGCCTCGCCGGCATCGTCGGCCTGCGCGATGCGGCGCAACCGGCATCGCGCGCGATCCTGGCACGGATGATCGAAGCGCTGCACCATCGCGGCCCGGACGCCTCCGGTGTCTGGGTCGACCCCGCCGGCACGGCCGGCCTCGCCCATGCCCGGCTGAGCATCATCGACCTGGCCGGCGGCGCTCAGCCGATGGCGACCCGCGACGCCGGCCTGCACATCGTCTTCAACGGCGAGATCTTCAACTACCTCGAGCTGCGCGCGACGCTGGTCGCCCGCGGCGTGCGCTTCGAGACCGACTCGGACACCGAGGTCATCCTGCGCATGTACGAGGCCTGGGGCGACGCCTGCGTCGAGCATTTCAACGGCGACTGGGCCTTCGCGATCTGGGACGCGCGACGGCGCCGGCTGTTCCTGTCCCGCGACCGCGTCGGCGTCAGGCCCCTGTTCCACGCCGAAGCCGGCGGGCAGTTCCTGTTCGCCTCCGAAGCGAAAGCGCTGCTGCGCCATCCCGCGCTCGATGCCGCGATCGATCCCGAGGCGCTGGGCGAGGTGTTCACCTTCTGGTGCCCGGTCGCGCCCCGGACCCTGTTCAAGGGCATCCACGAGTTGCCGCCCGGGCATTGCCTCGCGCTCGAGGACGGCCGGATCCGCATCTGGCCGTACTGGCGCATGACTTTCCCCGACGCGTTCGCGTCCGTCGACGAGGCCGACGCGACCGAGCGGCTGCGCGAGTTGCTGGCCGATGCGACCCGGCTGCGGCTGCGCGCCGACGTTCCGGTCGGCGCCTACCTGAGCGGCGGACTCGATTCCTCGGTCGTCGCCGCGCTGGTCCGGCAGGCCTCGGTGGCGCGGCTGCGCACCTTCTCGGTCACCTTCGAGGATCCCGCGTTCGACGAGAGCGCCTTCCAGAACGAGGTGGTGCGGCACCTGGCCACCGAGCACCAGGCGGTCCGCTGCACCCTCGACGACATCGCCCGTGTGCTGCCCGAGGTGGTCCGCCACGCCGAGAAGCCGCTGCTGCGCACCGCGCCCGCGCCGCTTTTCCTGCTTTCGCGCCTGGTGCGCGACGCGGGCTACAAGGTGGTGCTCACCGGCGAAGGCGCCGACGAGTTCCTGGGCGGCTACGACATCTTCAAGGAAGCGCGCATCCGCCGCTTCTGGGCGCGCCGGCCCGAGTCGCGCCTGCGGCCGCTGCTACTGCGCCGCCTCTACCCCTACCTCGGGACGCTGCAAGCGCAGTCCGATGCCTACCTCCGGCATTTCTTCCGGGTCGAGGCCGGTGACCTCGACGATCCGCTCTTCTCCCACCTGCCGCGCTGGGAGATGACCGCCGGGGCCCGACTCTTCCTGTCCCCGGACGTCAGGAGCGATCTGGCCTCGCGCGACCCCTGCGGCGCGCTGCGCGAGCGGCTGCCCGCGGCCCATGCCCGCTGGGACGAGCTGTCGCAGGCCCAGTTCATCGAGGCCACCACCCTGCTCCCGGGCTATATCCTGTCTTCCCAGGGCGACCGGATGGCCATGGCGCACTCGGTCGAGGGACGTTTCCCGTTCCTCGACCACCGGGTCGTCGAGTTCGGTTGCACGCTGCCCGCGCGGCTGCGGATGCGGGCCCTGAACGAGAAGTACCTGCTCAAGCGCGCCGCCGGGCACCTGGTGCCGGCCTCGATCGTGCGCCGCCCGAAGCAGCCGTACCGTGCCCCCGACGCCGCCGCGCTGTACCGGCGCGACGGCAGCGCCCGGGAGCCGTACATCGACGAGTTGCTTTCCGAGACCCGCATCCGCAGAACCGGCCTGTTCGACGCCAGGCCCGTGGGCAAGCTCGTCGAGAAGGCGCGGCGCGGGAATGTGACCGGTGCCCGTGACAACATGGCCCTGATCGGTATCCTGTCCACGCAGTTGCTCGTCGAGCACTTCGTCACACCTTCCGGGGGCCTGGAACGATGCAGGACATCGAACGGATCGTCAGGCAGTTCGTGATCGAGAACTTCCTGTTCGGGCAGGAGGATCGCCCCCTCGCCGGCGGCGACTCCTTCCTCGAGCACGGCATCATCGACTCCACCGGGGTGCTCGAACTGGTGAGCTTCCTCGAGACGCGCTTCGGCCTGAAGATCGCCGACACCGAGCTGCTGCCCGAACACCTCGATTCGATCGACGGCGCCGCGGCCTTCGTGCGGCGCAAGTCGCGACAGGCGGGCGGCGATGCCTGAGGACGGGCCCTCGGCGCCGTTCTCCGCCGCCGCGCTGACGCTCGACGCCGCGTCGGCCGCCGAGCGCATCCAGGCCGCGCTGCGCGACGGCGTCGCGCTCGAGCTCAAGCGCAAGGGCGTGGTGCTGGGGCTCTCCGGCGGCATCGACAGCAGCGTGGTCGCCGCGCTGGCCGTGCGCGCGCTCGGGCCCCGACGCGTGCTCGGCCTGCTGATGCCCGAGCGCGAATCCTCGGACGACAGCACCCTGCTGGGCCGGATGCTCGCGAACCATCTCGGCATCGAAGTCGTCGTCGAGGACATCACCGCGACGCTGGTCGCGCTCGGCTGCTACCGCCGCCGCGACGAGGCGATCCGCTCGGTGATCCCGGAATACCGCGACGATTTCCGCTGCAAGCTGGTCCTGCCCGGCGTCGAGGACCGCGCCGCTTACCGGATTTCTCGCGTCGTGGCCGAAGCGCCCGACGGACGCCGCTACTCGGCGCGCCTGACGCCGGCCGCGTACCAGGGGGTGGTCGCGGCCACCAGCTTCAAGCAGCGCGTACGCAAGATGCTCGAGTACTACCACGCCGACCGCCTGCACTACGCCGTCGCGGGCACGCCGAACCGGCTCGAGTACGACCAGGGCTTCTTCGTCAAGAACGGCGACGGCGCGGCCGACCTCAAGCCGATCGCCCACCTGTACAAGACGCAGGTCTACCAGCTCGCCGCCTTCCTCGGCGTCCCCGAGGAGATCCGGCGCCGTCCGCCGACCACCGACACCTACTCGCTCAGCCAGTCGCAGGAGGAGTTCTATTTCTCCGTGCCCTACGACCGGATGGACCTGTGCCTGTACGGCCTGAACCATGCCCTGCCGGCCGCGGAGGTCGCACGCGCCGCCGGCATGGACGCCGACCAGGTCGCCCACGTCTACCGCGACATCGAAGCCAAGCGACAGGCGACGCGCTACCTGCATCGCGCGCCGCTCCTGGTCGAGCCGGTCGCGGAACTGCCGCGCTGAGCCGCCGGCGCCGGCGACCGCCCCATGATGCTGCTCTCCAGGCTGCCGCGCGCATGGAAGGCGCGGCTGCGGGCCGGCGAGCGCGGGGCCCGGCGGCTCGTCGTCGGCGCCTTCCTCTCCTATGGGCCGGAACGCCTGGCCGGCGCGCTGCGCCGCCTCGGCGTGCGGCCCGGCGACAACCTGATGCTGCACAGCGCCTTCGGCGGCGAGCACGGCTTCCGCGGCACGATCGACGCCCTGACGCAGGTCTTCATCGAGGCGGTCTCGCCGGGCGGCAACCTGCTGATGGTCTCGCTGCCGTACCGCTCGTCGTCCCTGGCGTACCTCAGCCGCCTGAAATGCTTCGACGTGCGAAAAACTCCCTCGATGATGGGGCTGGTTTCGGAGTATTTTCGACGTCGTGCCGGGGTGCTGCGCAGCCTGCACCCGACCCATCCGGTGCTGGCCCTCGGGCCCGGCGCCGGCGCGCTCGTCGCGGGCCACGAGGATTGCCTCTACCCCTGCGGGCCCGGCACGCCGTTCGAGAAGTTCGCGGAACTCGATGGGAAGGTGGTGTTCTTCAACGTGCCCTTCGCCACCTTCACGTTCTTCCACTACCTCGAGCACCTGGTGAGCGCCGAGATGCCGTTCGCGCTGTACACGGAACACCCCTTCGAGGTGCCGGTCGTCGACCGGCACGGACAGCCGCGCACGGTCACCACCTACGTCTTCGCGCCCGAGGCGATCCGCCGCCGGCGCTTCGAGCGCCTGGAGCGCGAGCTGCGCCGGCGCGGGCTGATCCGGCGCACGCGGATCGGCGCCAGCCGCATCGAGCTGATCCGGGTCCGCGACGCGATCGACTGCGCGCGCGACATGCTGGCCCGCGGCCGGCCCTTCTACGAACTCGGCGAGGTGGCGACATGACTCAGGCCCGCGTCCGCGCGCCGCGCATCCTCGGCGTGGCCACCTGCGTGCCCGCGCACCGCTTCGACAACGTCGCCGACACGACGGCGTTCAGCCCCGAGGAAGTGCGCAAGGTGGTCGGCATGGCCGGCGTCTCGGCGCGGCACGTCGTCGACGACGCGACCTGCAGCACCGACCTGTGCTTCGCGGCCGCCGACCGGCTGCTCGACGAGCTCGCCATCGACCGCGCGAGCATCGACGTGCTGATCATGGCGACGCAGACGCCCGACTACCTGATGCCCTCGAGCAGCTGCCTGCTGCAGCAGCGGCTGGGGCTGTCGACCGGGTGCGCCGCCTTCGACCTGAACCTCGGCTGCTCGGCCTACGTGTATGGCCTGTGGCTGGCCGCGTCGCTGCTGGCCGCCTCCGGCCACCGGCGCATCCTGCTGCTGAACGGCGAGACCCCGACGCGCTACGCCGACGGCGCCGACCGCTCGGTGGCGCTGCTGTTCGGCGATGCCGGCTCGGCGACCCTGATCGAGCGGCGCGACCCGGACGAAGCCGCGCCCGACTGGGCGTTCGTGCTGCACACCGACGGTGCCGGCGCCGACGACCTGATCATCCGCGCGGGCGGGTTCCGCGACCGCTTCTGCGCCGATCCGCGCCAGCACTACGTGTCGATGAACGGCTCGGGCGTGTTCAACTTCACGATCCGCGTGATCCCGCCGCTGGTGCGCGACACCCTCGCGCTGGCCGGGTTCGCCCAGGACGAGATCGACTGCTTCGTCTTCCACCAGTCGAACCGGTTCATCATGAACCACCTGGTGAAGAAGCTCGCGTTGCCCGCCGAACGCGCGCCGGTCATCCTCGACGAGTTCGGCAATACCGGCGGCCCCTCGGTGCCGCTGACGATCACGCGCAGCGGCTTCGGGCGCCCGGCCGGACGCGCCGCACGGCTGATGCTGCTCGGCTACGGCGTCGGCCTCTCCTGGGGCTCGGCGGTGGTCGACCTCGAGCCCGGGTGCCGGCTGCTTCACGTCGAATGGCCCGGCCATGACTGAGGCCGCCGCGCTCGTCGACTTCGAGGACCGCTGCCTCGCGGTCACCGGAGCCTCGTCCGGCATCGGGCGGGCGATCGCGATCGAGCTCGCCCGGCGCGGCGCCCGCGTCGCCCTGATCGGGCGCGACACCGGTCGCCTCGCCGAAACCCGCTCGCAACTGGCTGGCGCCGGGCACCACACGCTGGTGCTCGACCTCGCGCGCCACGACGCGATCGCCGCCGCGGTCTCGGAGCTGTTGGCGCGCACCGGCCCGATCTACGGGCTCTGCCACGCCGCCGGCGTCGTCGCCACCCGGCCGCTCCAGTCGAACCGGGTCGACGTCGTGCAAGCCCAGCTCGACGTCAACCTGCTGGCCGGGCTCGAGCTCGCGCGCGCCGTGTGCCGTCGCGACGTGATGGTGGCCGAGGGCGGCAGCGTGCTGTTCGTGTCGTCCATCTACGGCCGGGTCGGCATGCCCGGGCAGATCGGCTACTGCGCGACGAAAGGCGCCATCGCCGCCGCCGCCCGGGCGATGGCGCTGGAGCTCGCGCGGCGCGGCATCCGCGTCAACTGCATATCGCCGGGGCTGGTCCGCACCGGCATGACCGACGAGGCGCTCGGCCTGCTGTCCGACGAGCACGTCCGCCAGCTCGAAGCCGCGCATCCGCTCGGCGCGGGGCGTCCCGAGGACGTCGCCCGCGCCGCCGCATTCCTGCTGTCGCCCGCGGCGCGCTGGATCACCGGCGCCGACCTCGCGGTCGACGGCGGCTTCACCGCGCGCTAGGCGCGGCGGCGCACCTGGCCCCCACGACGCCCCCACGACGCCTCCACCGTCCCGAGATCCCGCCCACGGAGACCGAGCATGAAGACCGAAGACGCCCTCACCTGGATCGCGGAGGTGTTCGAGGAGCCTCCCGGCCAGCTCGCGGCCGACACCGCGCGCAAGAAGATCCCCGGCTGGGACTCGCTGGGCACCCTCACCCTGATCGCCGCGCTCGACGAGCGTTTCGACATCCACCTGTCCGAGAAGGACATGGACGGCATGCAGCAGGTGCAGGACATCCTCGACATCCTGAGCCGCAACGGCGCCTTGGAAGACGCCTGAGGCGGGCCGGCGATGCGCTTCGTCCTCGTCGACCGCATCGTCTCGCTGGTTGCCGGCGCGACGATCGTCGCCGCGCGCGCGATCCGGCCCGACGACGACTACTTCCGCGACCACTTCCCGGGTTTCCCGGTGGTCCCCGGCGTGTTGCTCACCGAGATGATGGCGCAGACGGCCGGCAAGTGCCTCGACGCCGAGCGCCGGCCGCGCGGCAAGGCGATGCTCGCGCGGATCCTGTCCGCGAGCTTCCGGCAATGGGTCCGCCCGGGCGACGAAGCGCTGATCCACACCGCGATCACCGCGAACACCGACCGGTACGCGACCGCGGACTGCCGCGTCGAGGTCGACGGCCGGACCGTGGCCCAGGCCCGGCTCTTCTTCTCCTTCGTGCCGCTGGACACGTTGTCCGGCGACTTCCGGGACGATGTCCTCGAAGACTTCCTGGCGGAGCGATCCGGATGAACGACGCGTTCTCGCTCGCACGGCACACGGTGCTGGTCACCGGTGGCACCCGCGGACTCGGCGCCGCGATCTCGTTGCGGCTCGCGCGCGCCGGCGCGACGGTCGTCGCCAACTATGCGCGCAACGACGCCGCGGCGCAGGCCATCGCCGAGAAGGCAGCCTCCGAGGGGCTCGCGCTCGAGACGCTGCGCGCCGACCTCACCCTCGCCAAGGGCCTCGCCCTCGTGCGCGAACGCATCGAGCGCTGCGAGGCGGAGCATATCGTCTCGGTCGTGCACTGCGCGGCCACCGGCGTGCACCGGCCGTTCGAGCAGTTGACCGCCAAGCATCTCGACTGGACCCTGGGCCTGAACGCGCGCGCGTTCCTCGAACTGGTGCAGGCGCTGCTGCCGCGCCTGCGCGACGGCTCGAGCATCGTCGCCCTGTCGTCGGCCGGCGCGGTCCGGGCGGTGCCCGCGTACACCGCGGTCGGCGCCTCCAAGGGCGCGCTCGAGGCGATGGCCCGGCATCTCGCGGCCGAGCTCGCGCCGCGCGGCATCCGCGTCAACCTGCTCTCGCCGGGCAGCGTCGAGACCCAGGCCTGGGACACCTTTCCGGACCGCGACCGGCGCCTGGCCGACGCGCTGCGCCGCACGCCGCGCGGACGGCTGGTCGATCCGGAGGAAGTCGCCTGCGCGGCCCAGTTCCTCTGCAGCGCCGCCGCGAGCGGCATCGTCGGCCAGACGCTCGTGGTCGACGGCGGCGCGCGCATCGTCGAGTAGCGGCAGCGGACACGCGCATGCCGGGACCGACGCAGGACCACCAACCCGGCCGGGACGAGGAGCCCGACGGCTCCGCATCCGGAACCGCGGGACCTGACATGGGCCACTTCCTCGGCGAGCGCCTGCCGCTGATGCGCCTCTTCCTCGGCGAGGATCCATCGCTGCGATGGAGCTGGCCGGAAGCCCCGCAGGCGCCGGTCGCGGACGCCGGCCTCGCTTCGCTCCTGGTCGTCGTCCGGGCGCCCGAAACGGCGGGACCCGCAGCGCCGCTCGAAACGCTGCTGGCCGAATGCGGGCGCATGCTGCGCCCGGGCGGACGGATCTCGATGCTGTGGCCGAACCGGACCCACCGGTTCGTCACCGCGCTGTCGGCGCGCCTGCGGCGCGGCACCCCGGGAACCAGCGGGCGGGCTCCGGTCGATGCGCAGGCATTCGGCGCCCGGCGCGTTCCGCCGCTGCACCGGCTGATGCGCGGCCTGCGCGCCGGCGGCTTCGACGACATCGCGATCCATGCGGCCGAACCCGGACCCGGCATCCCGGACACCCTCCGCGAACGCACCTGGCGCGATGCCTGGTCGGCCCCGATGTGGCTCGTCACCGCGCGCCGGAGCGGCCCGGACGCGCCGACGCTCCTCGACGCGATCGTCCTGGAGGCGGGCACCTCCGGACCGAGGCCCGCTTCACGATGGTTCCGGGTGACCCATTCCTCGCGCGGCAAGTCGCTCGCGCTCGCGCGCCGCGGCGATGTCGACCTGGTGATTCACCTCCCGCACGAACCGGTCGCCCTGGCGGACGAAGCCGAGGCGCACCGGCTGCTCGTCGACCTGCAGTCGAACCCGCGCATCGCGACCCGCGTGCCGAAGCCGCTGGCGCGGGGGAGCCGCGCAGGCCAGGCCTGGTATGCCGAATCGCGGCTGCCCGGCGTCCCCCTGAGCGCGGCACTGTCGCGCGATGCATCGCGCGCGGCGCGTAGCGCGTGGCTGCGCGAGGCCGATGCGTTCCTGCGCGCGCTGAACCCCGGTCTCGAGCAGCAGGCCAGCGTGCCGCTGACGGACGGCGCGGCCGGCGCCGATCTGCGCGCCATGCAGGAGCGCCTGCTGGCACACCTGGCCGACCCGGGCCTGCGACGCGACGCCGCGACGCTGCTCGATGCGGCGTGGGCCGGCATGACCTCGCGCATCGGCATCGCCCACGGCGACTTCGGCACGGCCAACATCCTCGTCGCCGAGGGACGGATCAGCGGCGTCATCGATTGGGAAGCGGCGCGACGCGCCGCAGCACCGGCCCTCGATGCCTTCAACTACCTCGACGGCGTCGAGCGACGCTGCAACCCGCGACGCTCGATCGTGGACACCATCCCGATGCTCGCCGACGGCGACTGGCCCGTCGACGAGGAGCGCGAGTTCCTGAGCGAGCAATTGCGCCGCAGCGGCATCGACGGTCGATTCCATCGATCCTGCGCCCTGCTCTACTTCCTGTTCCACGTCGGGCCCCAGCTTCGCTTCGCCGCGCACGAGGAGGGGCCGAGACGACGCACCGAGCAGATCCTGAGGCGGCTGATCGAGCGGGCGTAGACTGGTCATCCCGGAGGAACCGGCCGATGGCTTGGCCAGGGCCATGCGTCGACCGACCGGCGGCGCTGCCCCGAGGCGTACCGCATCGATAGAATGGCCCGCGATACCGAACCACGGATTCCCGGCGACCGCCCGATGACGCAGGATCCTACGGGCGCGCGCCGGCCGGCCGCGCGGCTCGAACCCGTCCGACTGGAAGGCTTCGATGGCGCAGAACGCTTCGGCGTCTGGTGGTGGCCCGAGCGGCATCCGCCGCGCGGAGCGATCCTGTGCGTGCAGCCCCTCGGCGCCGAGCGCGCCAACGCGCGCCGCACCCTGGCCGGCCAGGCCTGGCGTCTCGCGACGCGCGGCTGGGCAGTCCTGATGGTCGACCTCCACGGCTGCGGCGATTCGCCCGGCGACCCCGCCGATGCCACGCTCGAAGGATGGCGCAGCGACCTGCTGCGCGCGGCGATGCTCGCCCGCCAGCGGCACGCCGGCCCCAACGTACTCTGGGGAATTCGCCACGGCGCACTGCTCGCGGCCGATATCGCGGTCGCCCTCGACCAGCTGGTGGACGGCTACGTGTTCTGGCAGGCCCCCGAATCCGGGCGCGACCTCGCGCAGGCACCGGGCGAAGGGGGGATGCTGTCCGAGGCGCTGCGCGCAGACCTGTGCGACCTCCCGATGCATCCGCCGCCGGTGGCCGAGCACGGGACGCCGCCCTCGGTGATCTTCGTCGACTTCGTCGATGCCGGCGGACGCCGCGGCGAACCCTCGGCGGTCGCGTCGCGACTGACCGAGGCCTGGCTCGGCGCGGGCTACCTGGCCGAGCTCCAGGTGGTCCATGGCGCGCGCTTCTGGCTTCCCGGCGACGAACGCTCGCGCACGGCCCCGGCCGGACCGGACGGATCTCCGACCTCTGGCGCCATCGCGACCGAGCGCTTCCTGAAGGGGCTCGAATGAGCCCGGCCAGGTCGACGATCGTGCCGATGGTCATGCCGATGATCATGCCGACGAACGCGTCGACGACTGCGCCGATGACTGCTTCGCCGACTGCGACAACGCACCTGCCAGTGAACGCGGCGGCGAACGCGCCGGCAGTCGAGACGCCGGTCTCGATCGCGGGCAGCTCGGGCGCATCGATCGGTGTCGTCACCCGGGCGACGCGAATCGGCGAGGCCGCGGTGTTGATCGTTCCCGCGGACGGTGAATCGCGCACCGGTCCCGGGCGCCTCCACGTTCGGCTTGCGCGTGCGCTCGCGCTGGCCGGGATTCCCTCGCTGCGCTTCGACGCGCCGGACGGCGGGGACAGTGCCCCGGCGACCGCAGCCGCGCCCCTGTACGACGAGATTGCGATCGCCGCGTCCCGGCGGCTGCTCGAGGCCTGCCCCGACGCCCGCATCGCGGTGCTGGCCGTGGGACGAGCCGGAACGCGCGCTGCGCGGACCTGGCATGCGCTCTCGCAAGCGGGATTCCCGCTGTCCGCGGCCTGCCTCGTCGATCCGGCGATCGCGATGGCTCGTTCCGCACCACGAAGCTTCTGGCAACGGCTGCTGGGTCGCGAGGCGATCCTTCCGGTCGACCCGACCGACCCGACCGATCCGACCCATCTGGCCCATCTGGCCCATCCGACCGGCTCGACTAGTCCGGACGGCCCAGGCGCAGACGGTCCAGACGCGCCGATCGTCCCGGACGCGCGAGCCGTGCTCGCCCCCGACATCGAGCCCGCAGACTCGGCGCTCTGGCAGGCATTCCCGGCGACGGTGAAAGCCGCGCGATCGCATCTCCTCGTCGCGATGCGCATCGACGACGCCGCGAACACACCGCTGCGCAGGCTCGTTCGGGAAGACCGCGCGTGGCGCAAGGCCGTGCGACGTTCGGGCGGCGCACTCGAACTCGACGGTGCCGATGCGGCGTTCACGCAACGCGCGCAATGGGAAGCGCTGGTCGCCTGGCTGACGGCACGCCTGGATCGCTGACGCCTGCCAGCGGATCGACCTGCTGCCCGGCCGGCCGATCGACCGCTGCCCAGCAGGCGGATCGAGCCAGTCGGCTCGTCACCAGAGCCGGCCCGTCGTCGCTCGTCTCATCGCGAGCCGGCATCGCTAAGAGCAGGCGCCCGGGACCGAGAACGAGCGGTCTCCCCCGAGTCGAAGCCACCCGCTCGCAGGCCCAGCACCGCTGCCGCCATTCGGGGCGGGCATCGCCAGGAACCCTCCGCCCGCGCCACCTGCGCCACCTGCGTCGCCCACACCGCCCACACCGCCCTCGACAGCTGGCGCCGGAAACGGCCCGGAGGCCCCCGGAAGCACCGGTGACGGCACGGAATCCTGTCCCGCCGACGGCATGCCGACCGGGACGACCGGCGGCGACGCATGTGCCGGCGATCCCGACCCCGCAGGCGTCATGGCGCTTTGCCGCGCCGGGCTCTGCATCCGGACCGTCGCGGTCGTTCGCACCGGCCAGCGGGGGACCGCCGCCCCTGCGGCATTGGGGGCCAGGTACATCGCGCAGGCCCAGCCCTTCGGCGCGGCGGCCGGCGCCGGCGTGCCCAGATCGAGCGCCCCGACCCATCGCCCCGACGGCGCGGCGCATCCATCGACGATCCGCATCACCCAGACTGCGATGCGCCCGACCAGCGGCACCGTCATCGGCATGCCGTAACGCAGTTCGAGCTTGAGCAGGTTCGCGTCGTTCAGGGTCTGGTGCGAACGCGCGCCGATGGGTTCGGCATCGCGCAACCCGGCGACCCCGCCCGCCGGCTGGCGCAACGCGCTCCATTGCAGGCCGTCGTTGGGGATCTCGAGCACGCCCGGCATCGGGCGCCCGGCGGCGTCCAGCGCGGGCTCGCCCCAATCGCCGAAGCTCTCGAGGGTGGGCGAGATCTGCCTCCACACAATCCACCCGGCGGCGAGGCCCTGGCGCAGCCGGACGCCCGACGCGCCGATCGCCGCGGCCCAGGGACGGGAAGCGCCGACCCCGTACCAGAACGGCATCAGCCCGCGCGCCAGGCCGTCCTCGATCGCCCCGGGCCGCGCCTGCGCGACGCTGCCGGCGCGCGCGGCCTCGACGAGCGCGTACTCGAGCGCGGTGCGCGCATGGAACAGCAAGATCCATTGCAGCGCGCCCAGCCCGAGCAGCAGCACGATGGGCAAGGCGATCAGCGCCTCGACGAGCGTCGCGCCGCGCGATGCGGGGCGCCGCAATCGTTCGCTCATGGCCGCCTGCTCATGGCCGCCTGCTCATGATTGCCCCTCACGGCTTCGGCGCTCCCCGGATGTAGTCCACACGCGGCCGCGGCCGGTCGTCCCCGGTGGCGGCGCCCGGCCGCTCTCCGGACGGAAGCCGAGCATCGAGGCGCCGTCGCGTCGCAGCCACCGCGGCCGACAGCGGTTCGCGCGCACCGGCCGCTATCGCCTCGGGTCCCAGCCGCTCCAGCGTGCGCAAGGTCTGCTGCGCGAGCTCGAGATTGATCAGCGCCAGGTTGTACAGCGCCTTGGCCCGGACGGCGGGATCCTCCGGCGGCTCGCCCGATCGTGCCGCCGCCTTGCGATACGCCGCCAGCGCCCGGAACCAGTCGCGCCGCATCTGGTGCAGGTTGCCGATCCGCAGCCAGGCGAGCGCCTGCCGGGGATCCAGCGCGACGGCCCGCTCGAACGCGGCCAACGCCTCGTCGCGCCGCCGTGCCCGGTAGGCCGCCTCGCCCGCTTCGAGCAGGCGCTGCAGCGTACGCCCGTCGGTCGCCGTGGCCCGCGGTGGACGTGGCGGCGGCGAGGATCGTTCGCCGGGCGGGTCGAAGGCATCGATCAGCGCTTCGGGCAATGCTTCCGGCAGCGCTTCGGCTTCGGGCAGGGCTCCGGGTAGCGCTTCGGACGATGCTTCGGACCATGCCTCGGGCCGCATCGCGCCGGCCCGCTCGCTCCCCTCCGGTCCGGAAACGGCCTGGGCCGCGCAGGCACCGGTCGCCGCCGCTGCGGCTGCCGCGGTCGCTACCAGCGCACGCGCGAGCAGCGCGCTCGCGAATCGACCGCACGTCTTCGATTTCATCGCTGTACCTCCTCGCTCCGGCCGCAAGGCGCCCCGATGACGCCGCCGTGACGGCACCATTCGAGGCGGACCCCGGTCTCGAGGCCGATTCGCGCGGCCTCTCCGGCGCGCAGTTCCAGGACGCTGCGAGCCCGGGCCGCGATCCGGATGCCGCCCGGCGGCACCTGTGCATCGACGCGCTGCACCACCATGCCGCGCGACACGAAGACGACGTCGAGCGCGACGGCGATGCCGAAGGTATGGATGGCCGCGCAAGGCTCGATCCAGAGCCCGTGCCCCGACGCCGGCGCCGGCCGGCCCACGAGACCTCTCAGGCGCGACCAGAATCCGGTTGCCCGCGCGACCCGGATGAATCTTCGGCAGCCGTCCGGCGCGACGATGCGCAGGATCGGCGCATCCGGGCGCTCCGCCCCGATCGGCCGACGCGCCAACCGCCGCCAGCCGCGCATCGGCACGCCGCCTGCCCGGCTCGATATCACCTGCCTCGGTATCACCCGCCCCGGTGTCGCCCGGTTCGGCACGCGGGCGAGCACATGACGATTCGGTCCGTCCCTCACAGCACGCCCTCCCTGAGCAACTGCTGGATCACCGGAAACAGCAGGATCGCGAACGTTCCCGGGAAGATGCACACCACGAGCGGGAACAGCATCTTCACCGGCGCTTCCATCGCCAGTCGTTCGGCACGCAGGAAGCGTTCGTGCCGCCGCTGCTCGGCCTGGGCGCGAAGGATCGGGCCCAGGCTCGCCCCCTGCCGCTCCGCGGCGAGCAGGGCCGCGACCAGCGTCGAGACCGCCGGGAGCGCGAGCCGCACTCCCATCGCGCCGAGCGCCTCGTGACGCGGCTGTCCCGCGCGGATGTCGCGCAGGACCCGCTGCCATTCGTCGCGCAGCGGTCCGGGCGGGCCATGCCGGGCCGCCTGCCCCAGCGCAGCACCGAGGTTGAGCCCGGCCTCGATCGACAGCGTGATCAGGTCGAGATCGTGGGGCAGCCGCTTCAGCACCGCATTGCGGCGCAGGGCGGCGCGGCGGCGGATCGCGATGCCTGGGGTCAACCCGGCCAGCACCGCCGCAGGCACGGCGATCCAGAGCGAGAACATCGTGCTCGCCCAGGCCGCCAGCGCGACGGCGACGCCGGCGAGAATCGTCGCCGCGCATTGGGCGGCCACCACTTGCTCCGGGCCCAGGACGCGATCGAATCCGGCCCGTCCGAGCCGCTCCCGCAGGCGTTCGCGCTGTGCAACCCCGACGAGGGGCCCGAACGCGGGCGCCAGCCGGCGCAGCAGCGGCCAGGCGATACGCCACGGCCATGGTAGCGAACCCAGGCCGGCCGTTGCCGCCGCGGGCCCCGGATCCGGCCATGCGGCCCGGATCGCTCCGAGCAGGGCCAGGACGGCGACGAAGACCGCCGCGAGCGTCAGCGACAACCAGGTATCCGCCATGAAGACCTCCTCATACGTCGATCGCCACGATCCGCCGGATCAGCACCACGCCGACCGCCTGCAGCGCGACGACCGCGGCCAGCACGGCCCATCCCTGCCAGGTCTCGAACAGCACCGCCATCGAGGACGGATCCACCGCATGCAGCAGGCCCGCCAGGACGGCCGGCAGCGCGCCCATCACCCATGCCTGCAGTCGTCCCTGGGCGGTCAGCGCGCGCACCTTGCCCTCGATGGCCAGCGTCCGACGCATCGCATCGGCCAGCGACTCGAGCGTGTCCGCCATGCCGCCGCCCGCCTCGGAGCCGATCCGCAGCGCCGACGCGAACAGGGTCGATTCCTCGATCGGCATGCGACGCACCAGCCCTGCCAGCGCCGGCTCGAGGCCGACGCCGAGCCGGCGCTCGCGCAGCAGCAGCCCGATCTCCTGCCGCGCGGGCGGGCCGATTTCCTGCGCGGCCCGCGCCAGTGCTTCTCCCAGTCCGCTCCCGGCGCGCAGTCCGCCGGCCATGAGCATCAGGAGGTCGGGCATCTGCTGGCGAAACGCCTCGCGACGCCGGCGCCGCAGGTGCCGCAGCAGCCATGACGGCAGCGCCCCCGCCGCGAGCGCCGCGACCAGGGCCAGCGTCCACTGGCCGGTGGCCAGCCACGCTGCGAGCGTCGCGCCGGCCGCGAATGCATGCTGGAGCAGGAACAGGCGCGCCGTGTCGACGAACAGGAACGACTCGCGCATTCCGGCGCCGATCGCGTGCTCGAAGCGTTCGCGATGCCGCCTCCCGGATCGTCGCGCGAGTTGCACGCCGAGCGCGAGCAGCGCGGCGGTGGACACGAAGACCGCCAGCAGGACCGACCAGAGCGCCACCGGGCCGGACGCGTTCACGATGCCTCCCGGAAGATCGACAGGTCGAGCGCCATGCCCTCCTCGCGCAGCGCCTCGTAGAACTGGGGCACGTTGTTGCAGCCGACGAAGCGCCCGCCGGCGAAACCGGACGAAACGCGACGGTCGAAACGGAACAGCGGCTGCATCAGCACCCGCTGTCCCTCGAGGCCGGTGAACTCCACGATCTCGACGATGCGCCGGCGCCCGTCGGCCGATCGGGCCTGCTGGACGACGATGTCCACCGCGGCGACGATCTGCTCCCGGATCGCCTGGACCGGCATCTCGACGCCGGCCGTCAGCACCATCGTCTCGAGGCGCGAAACCAGGTCGCGAGGACTGTTCGCGTGCACCGTGGTCAGCGATCCATCGTGCCCGGTGTTCATCGCCTGGAGCATGTCGATCGCTTCGCCCCCGCGGCACTCGCCGACCACGATGCGGTCCGGCCGCATCCGCAGCGCATTGCGAACGAGATCCCGGATCGTGACCCGCCCGCGACCCTCCGCGTTCGCGGGTCGAGACTCGAGGCTCACCCGATGCGCGTGCCGCAGGCGAAGCTCCGCGGCATCCTCGATCGTGACGATCCGCTCTCCCGCCGGGATCAGGTTCGACAGCAGGTTCAGCAGCGTCGTCTTTCCGGAGCCGGTCCCGCCGGAGACCACCACGTTGCGACGCATGCGCACGCAGACCTCGAGGAAGTCGAGCATCGCCTGAGACATCGACCCGGTCTCGACCAGGTCGCGCGGTCCGTAGAGTCGCTGGTTGAAACGCCGGATCGTGAGGGCCGTGCCCCGGATCGCCAGCGGCGCGATGATCGCGTTCACCCGGGAGCCGTCCGGAAGGCGCGCGTCGACCATCGGCGAGCCTTCGTCGATGCGGCGACCGATCGGCGTCACGATGCGATCGATCGCGGCGCGCACGGCCTCCTCGCCGGTGAACGCAGCGCAGGCGCGATGCAGGCATCCCTCGCGCTCGACGTAGATCTCGTCGGGCGCGTTGACCATGATCTCGGAGACGGCCGCGTCGCGCAGCAAGGGCTCCAAAGGACCGAGGCCGATCGCCTCGTCCAGCACGGCGGCGACGAGGCCCTCGCGATCGACGTCGGCCGGAACGCCCGGCTCCGCGTCGACCAGCTCGCGCAGCAGGCCCTCGACCTGGCGTCGCAGCTGCGCCGCGCTCAGTTGGCGGATGTCCTGGCGACGCAGGTCGATCGCCGCCAGCAGGCGGCGGTGCAGCAGGCGGCGCCATTCGAGATCCTCGTGCGGCGCCACTTCGTCGCGCGCCTCGCCGGCAACCGGCACGACTGCCTGGGCCGGTGCGGACGCGGCCGCCCGGTCGGGCGCCGTGCCCGTCGTCGCGACCTCGGCATCCGATCCGGCCCCCGGTCCGGCGCGAGGATGGGTGCGAAGGCGGTAGCCGGCGATCACGATCTCGTCGTCGTCGGCAAGCGGCGCGTACTCCGCCACCCGTTCTCCGTTGACCCAGGTTCCCCCGAGGCTGCCGCGGTCGACCAGCTTGAATCCGTGCTCGATGCGATGGATCTCCGCGTGCAGGCGGGCCACTCGCCAGCCGGCCAGGCGCACCTCGCTGCCGGCCTGCCGGCCGATCCGGGTCGGGAAGCGGGTCAGGCGCAACGCCCTGGGCGCCTCGCCCTCGGCCTCGACGATGAGCGTCAGCATGTCACTCCGCCATCCGGACCTGCCGCCGCGCGTCGTCGAGGCGCTGCGCGCTGCGTTCGACCGCCTCGTTCTGGACCGGCGAACCGGTGCCGACGAATCGCGGGGTGATGAACACGACGAGGTCGGTCTTGCGATCGCGGAACTCGCGCGACCGGAACAGCTTGCCGAGGATCGGCAGCTCGCCGAGCCCGGGCACGCGATCGATCGATCTCGACGACTCCTCGGTGAGCAGGCCCGCGATGACCAGGGTCTCGTTCTCTCTCAGGTTCACTTCGGTCTCGGCACGACGCTTGATCAGACCGGGAACATCCTGGACCTGGATCTCGAAGTTGATCGCCGAGATCTCGGTGGCGATCTTGGCGGCGATGACGCCCGACTCGCTGGCCACCGGGCTGACGTCGAACTTGACCCCGTACTCCTTGAAGCCGACCGAGACCGTCCCGAGGCCGCTCGCGAACGGAACGGGCAGCTCGCCGCCGGCGACGAAGCGCGCCGAGCCGCCGCTGCGGCAGGACAGCCGCGGCTCGGCCAGCACCACTGCATCGCCGTTCTGCACCAGGAGATTGATGACCGACGTGATCGAGCTGGCCAGCCCCAGCATGGTCGCGAAGGGCGCGACCCGCGTGCGCGTTTCCAGGCCGGCCTCGGCGGCGGCCCCACCGGGCCGGAACACCCGGCTCCGGTGCAGGTCGCCCAGCACGCCGAAGCTCGGCCCCTGCATGCTGCCGTTCCAGCGGATGCCGATATCCTCCAGCAGGTCGCGGCGGATTTCGAGCATGCGCACGTCCATCTCGATCATGCGCTCGAGGCCGACGCGGCTGATCAGGTTCACCACCTGCGGGTAGCGCCGCGCGATCTCGGCCAGCCGGGCCGCTTCTTCCTCGGACAGTTCGCTGCCTTCGAGAACGACCTTGTCGCCGACGATGCGCGCCCGCACGCGCGACGACGCGCCGAGCATCGCGCGGATCTCGTCGAGCAGCCGGTTGGCATCGGCCGGCACGACGCTGATCGCGAAGCTGGTCTCGGTGCCGTCCTTGCCCCACAGGTGCAGCGTGCTCTGGCCCGCCGCCTCGGGGATCACCAGCACCTGGCCGCCGTCGAGGGCGGTCGCCTGGATGACCTTGCCGTTGCCGACCGCCACCCGCTTGAGCTCGCCGGCCCGGATCAGGTGGATCTGCCCGACGTAGAGATCCACCGGAATCGGCGGCAGCACCGATCCGGCCGCCGATGCCGCATCCGGATCGACGACGAAGCACGCGACCGTCGTCGCCAGGACGCTCGCGAATCGCTGGAACCGGATGGTGTTCATTCGGGGCGAGCCTCTCGGGATTGGACGGGGGCCGGCCCGCCGGAGCCCGGTGCCGGTGCGAACCGATGCAGCGACCAGGCGGGAACGGGGACGGGAACGGGGACGGGAGCAGGGGCAGCGCCGGCAACCTGCGACTCGGCCTTCGGGTGATCCAGCGGGATCCGCAGCGCGATCAGCGCGCCCCGCCCGCCGACGATGATCTCGGGACCCGGCTGCGACGGCGCAGGCACGGGCGGCAAGCGCGGCCGCGCGATGCCGAGCAAGCCGTTCAGGTCCAGGACATGGGCGCCGAGCGGCTGCCGGTCGTCCGGGTGCCGCAGCATCGCGGTGAGCTTGCCGGTACGCTGGGCGACGATCAGCTGCTGCGCCTGCTCCGGCGACACCTCGACCGTGATCGCGGTGAAATGCCGTGTGCCGCTCCCGTCGTCGGCCGCGGCGCGCACCTGGCGTCCGGTGGCGAGCACCGCGAGATCCTGCATCAGCGTGGTGGTCACTTCCTGGGCGGGCGGCTGGCCGGCGGACACGGGCGGACGCACCGAGAACAGCAGGTCGATCCGGTCGCCCGGCTGGAGCATGCCCGAGACCGAGTTCACCTCGTCGACCAGGATCGACATCGCGCGGATCCCCTGCCGGATGCGGCTGGAGAACGCCCCGGCATCGGCCCCGGCCATCGCGCCCTCGAGCAACGGTTCGCCGCCGCGCATCGGCTGCTCGAGCCGCGCGCCGAGGTGCCGCTCGAAGCGATCGGGCCGCACGACCGTGCCCGGAAGGACGTCGGCGGGCACCTCGCGCACGGCCATGTTCTCGGGAACGACCAGCTCGCCACGCTCGAGGTCGCGCCGGGCCACCACGACCTCGACCATCGCCTGCCTCGGCTGGAGCCGGACCTTCTCCGCTTCGACACGTTCGGCGATGTAGCCGCGCGCCCCCAATGCGGCCAGGCTGCCGAACGCCAGCGCGATCGCCAGCAGCATCAGGCCGCGATGGCGCAGCAGCCGGTCCCGGGCGTGCCGAAGGAAAGGGATCGGCGTTCTCATGGCATCGACATGGCGTGGGTGAAGTGTTCGTACCGGTCGCCGAACGCCTCGAACAGGCGCTCGATCGGGCTGCGCGGACCCGCGACCAGGGCCAGGACGAACAGCATCAGCACGATCAGGTACTCGACCATCGATTGGCCGCGCTGGCGGGGACGCATCATCGTTGCTCCGTCATCGGGTTGTCCGCACGTGATAGAGGACCACGCCGGTTCCGGCTGGCTGGGCGTGGAGCGTGACCAGCAGCTCGGTGCCGGCGGCCCTGAAGAAGCGGGCCCGGTCGTCGCGCCACGACAGGGCGCGCGACGCACCCGTGCCGGGGTCGGCGACGAAGCCCAGGCGGCGCAGGTGGACGACGACGCGCCGCTCGGCCTCGTCGATCGCATGGGGCAGGCGTCCGACGAGCGTCTGCGCTTCGCGCGCGCCCTCGCCCGCGGCATCGCTCGAGCGCAGCTGGCGCACCGCTCGCGCTTCGACCGGCAGCAGGGACGAGAGCGAGGTTTCGCTCGGCGGCCCGCCGTCCCGCATGCGCCACCGCGTGAGCAGCCCCTCGGCGCCGCCCCGTGGCGCGGCGCGCAGTTGCAGCGTGTCGTAGCCCTGCGCGGTGCGTCGCGAAAGCACCGACCAGCCGTCGCCGTGCGCGCGCAGGACCGGCGGAGCATCGTCCGCCGCGCGCCAGTGGCGCTCGACGCCCGCCAGCGCTTCCGCGGGGCCCAGACGACTGGAGACCTCGCTCACCGAGATGCCATGCCCGGCCAGGTCGCCGGCGGGCAGCACGACCCGGCGCGCGTCGATGCCGGGAAGGATCTCCACGACTTCGGATCCTCCCGCAAGCGCCGTCGTTCCGACGGCAAGCAAGGGCAGGCTCATCGCGAGCGCGGCCGCCGAGACCCAGCCGTCGACACGCCGGGCAGGCATCGCGCTCATGGTGCGATCCGATCCGCGGGCACGCGGTCGACGTCGATCCGCTGCGGCGTGAAGGCGGCCGCCCCCGGTTCGAGCCCGGCCAGCTCCATCAGGCCGAGCGTCCACCGGGTGAGCTGGTACCCGACCGCGATCTGCGCCTGGTGCACCGGATCGAGCCGGCTTCCCTGCTCGACGCGTGCCTGGACGCGATCCGCCGCGGATCCGTACGGGCCCGATGCGTTCCAGGCATCGGCGACGATCGCCGCGCGCGCCTGCAGCACGAGCGGGATGCCATCGAGCCTGGCGAACCGGTGATCGACGGTCTCGCTGGACGATGCCCGGACGCGGACGCCGGCCTCGAAGAGGCCGCCGGTCATCGACAGGCCGAAGCGCGCCGGTCCGGCGACCCGGTCGAGCAGGGACGCCGCCCCGCCCGCGGCCCGGCCGATCGCGGTCGAGCGGCCGGCGTCGAAGCTGGGCGCCGCCAGCACGATGCCGACGTCGCCGAAGCGCTCGAGCAGCGGCTGTCCCCGGCGGTCGGCCCAGAGCGCATTGCGCTCCGCCACCGGAACGGGGTCGGCAAGCACGTCGTCGCTCCGGATCGGGCGATCGATCCGACCGAAGTGGCGCTGCCTCACTTCGTCGGCCAGCCGCCGCTGCGCGGCGGGATCGGCGCAGGCCTGCGGACGCACCGTGCACTCAAAGGCGAGCGTACGCGAAGCGGCAATGGCGGCCTGCTGCATCGCCTGGTACTTGCCGAGCAGGATCGCGAGCAGCGCCAGCGGCACCAGCACCAGCGCCGCGACGAGGGTCTCGACCAGCGCCTGCCCGCGCTGGCGGCGCGTGTCAGCGGACATAGGCCGTCGCCGCGGCGCGCTGGGCGCTCGTCGGCTCCGCCAGGCGTGCCTGCCAGTACGGGTTGTACAGGCTCGCATACTCGATGCGCGAGGACGGACCCGGCGGGCGGCGGAAGTAGACCTCGCCGACCGCCATCGCCCAGAGCCGGTCACCGGCGAAGCGCTCGGCGAGACTCAGGCGGCCGATGCCGACGCCGAGGGCGCCGGCCGTCCTCACGTCGCGCCCTTCGCTGCGCGCCAGCACGACCACCTGGGTGACGGGGAAGCGCGCATCGGGCAGCGCGGCATAGTGGAGATCGCGCACGCGCTCGATGCCGCTGTATCGTTCGAACCCCGGATGGCTCTGCCCCGCCATCGAAGCCGCCGCCATCCAGGTCGCCGCGGCGTTGTCCCAGGTCTGGCCGCCCTGGCCGGACACGGCGTTCTGCGGCGCGCTGTCGGTGGCTTCGGCGCTGCCCCACCCGACCGGCAGCCACTCGCGCTGCCGGCATCCGGAGAGCCATCCGCGGCGACGATAGTCGTGGATCGACGCGGTGTCGACGGCCTGCCAGCGCTCGAGATCCGGCGTCAGCTCGGTGCCGCCCCGCTTGCGCCACCAGCGGAACCAGCGACTGACGCTGGTGCTCCGCCCGAAGCAGGATGACGGCAGCAGCAACAGCCTCAGGTCGTCCCGGCGCGGCCCCTTGACGAACGGATCGAGCGAATCGTCGACGACGCCCTGCAGGCGCAGGCGGTCGACGTCGCTCACATGGCGCCGCGTGAAGTTCCCGAACGCGCCGGCATCGCCCAGCGCGAACGCGAAGAAGCGCCCGTCGTTGGCGCGGGCGACCTCGTTGGCCACCGCGCCGAGCCCGAAGCTGTCGGCCGACACCTGCAACACTTCCTGGCTGCGCTGCAGCAGCGACTTGTAGCCGATGCCGGGAGCGGCCCGCGCGGCGATCTCGTCCGACGCGGTGCGCTCCGTGAGGTCGCGCGCAGTGGCGGCCACCGATGCTGCCGCCGACAGCACCGGTGCCGCCGGCGGCCATGCGGTAGCCAGCACCCGGGCGTTGTCGGTGAAGCGCTCGAAGTATTTCGCCCAGGCGGTCAGCGTCACCGCCTGGGCGACCGCCACCTCCTGCGCGACGATCGCCCGGTTGGCGTAGGCGTGGAAGTTCAGGACCCGCGCCCGCCAGACGGCGGCGCTGTAGGCCGCTGCATCGGCGGCATTGTTCAGCCGCTGCTTGCCGGCCGACACCTGGCCGGTTCCGAACAGGAAGAAGAGACCGAGCAGCCCGGCGAACATCGATACGAGCGCGAGCACCAGCGCCTGGCCGCGCTGCCCGCGCCGGGAACGAACCGAGTGCATCGCCATGGCCTCCGGAGCCCGATCCGTGTGAGTTGGATCACTGAGCGGAATCACTGAGCGGGATCACTGAGCGGGATCACTGAGCGGAATCACTGAGCGGGATCGCGGGTCAGCGATTGTTGGCGTCGTAGTTGTCGAGTCCCTTGCGCGCGTTCGCGTTGGTCGACGCGGTGGTCGCGTTGGTCTGCGCGTTGCCGATCGCGGTGGAAGCCGTCTGCCCGGACACCTCGAGCGCGAGCCCGGCCGTCTGGTTGCGCAGGGTCTGGCCGAACAAGGTGTAGACGCCGATGGCGGCGACGGCGATCAGCGCGACCACGATCACGTATTCCGTCATGCCCTGGCCGGCCTGGCGACGCGCCGGGCCCCAGGCGATGCGGCGAGCCCGGATGGCGGCGTGATGGATGGCGTGATGGATGGCGCGATGGATGGCGCGATGGGGGAGCGGACGGGCTGCGTTCATGTCGATCTCCTGTGCAAGCGTCGAAGTGCGCATGGAGATTTATAGGCGCGGACACGCGTCGCGAACATTCGACGCAGTGCCTAGCCCTTCGGCCGATCCGTCATGTCCGGACGCCCGCTTGCGTCCCGCTCCACTCCCGGAAAAGAAAAAGGGCCGGCATGATGCCGGCCCTTCCGTTGCGGCGCGGCGGCTGCCCGCAGGCAGCCCGTCCGCGCCGGCCGCCGAACGCTCAGGCAGCCTTCTTCGACCCCGACTTGCCGTCGAAGAACTGGGCGTCCTCGGTCGAACCCTTCAGCGCGGCGGTCGAGGCTTCGCGCTCGACGGTGGTGGTCACCGCATCGAAGTAGCCGGTCCCGACCTCGCGCTGGTGCTTCACCGCGGTGAAACCGCGCTCGGCCGCCGCGAACTCGGCTTCCTGCAGATCGACGAACGCGCTCATCTGGTTGCGCGCATAGCCGTAGGCCAGGTTGAACATGCTGTAGTTCAGCGCATGGAAACCGGCCAGCGTGATGAACTGGAACTTGTACCCCATCGCGCCCAGCTCGCGCTGGAACTTCGCGATCGTGGCCTCGTCGAGGTTCTTCTTCCAGTTGAACGACGGCGAGCAGTTGTAGGCGAGCAGCTTGCCCGGGAACTGCTTGTGGATCGCTTCGGCGAAGTGGCGCGCGAACTCGAGGTCCGGCGTGCCGGTCTCGCACCAGATCAGGTCGGCGTAAGGCGAATAGGCCAGGCCACGCGAGATCGCCTGCTCGACGCCGTTCTTCGCGCGGTAGAAGCCCTCGACCGTGCGCTCCCCGGTGAGGAACGGCCGGTCGTTCTCGTCGACGTCGGAGGTCACCAGATCGGCCGCCTCCGCGTCGGTGCGCGCAAGCAGGATCGTCGGCACGCCGCAGACGTCGGCCGCCAGTCGCGCCGCCACCAGCTTCGCGACCGCTTCGCGCGTCGGCACCAGCACCTTCCCGCCCATGTGGCCGCACTTCTTGACCGATGCGAGCTGGTCCTCGAAGTGCACGCCGGCCGCGCCGGCCTCGATCATCGATTTCATCAGCTCGAACGCGTTGAGCACGCCGCCGAAGCCGGCTTCGGCGTCCGCGACGATCGGCGCGAAGAAATCGACGAAACCCGGATCGTTCGGGTTCTTGCCTTCCATCCACTGGATCTGGTCGGCGCGGGTCAGCGTGTTGTTGATGCGACGCACGACCGCCGGCACCGAGTTCACCGGATACAGCGACTGGTCCGGATACATCTCGCCGGCGAGGTTGGCGTCGCCCGCCACCTGCCAGCCGGACAGGTAGATCGCTTTCAGGCCGGCCTTGACCTGCTGCATCGCCTGGTTGCCGGTCAGGGCCCCCAGCGAGTTCACGAAAGGCTCCTCGCCCAGCAGCTTCCACAGCCGCTCGGCGCCGCGCCGGGCCAGCGTGTGCTCGACCTGCACCGAACCGCGCAGGCGGATCACGTCCTCGGCCGTGTAGCCGCGCTTGATGCCGCGCCAGCGCGGGCTCTCCGACCACTCCTTCTGCAGTTTCTGTGCTTCGAGTTCACGGGAAGACATGGACAGGCTCCTTGATCGTCGACATGTTGGAAAGCTGGGAAGGCTCGCGCCATGCCGTCGGCGATGCAGGCCGCCGCTTGACGCATGGATGCCAGATTAGCGAACGGATGTGGCGTCGCAGCAGAAAAATCTCACTCCTTTCAGGTGAATTTTTATTCATACAAAACAATTAGATAAACACTATATTTCTCGATATGAAAATCACGTTGCCACGATGAAAAATCCGGATGGTGCGGCGCAGACCTGGTATTTCGCATTGTGAAAAATAGTTTTCGCCGACAAAATCGCCCGGCGGCGGACCGGGTTGGGCCCGGTGGATTGCCGTCGCTCGAAGCATCGCCTGGCGCCCCTATCTCTTCATCGCGCCACCGCGCCACGGGCAGCCGCGCCACCGGGTAGCCGGGAGCCCGAGCCCGGGAGTTGGAAGCCGCCAACGATCGGGCCATTGACTTTGCTCCCGACATGAATGAATATTCATTCATCTGATCCGCCCTTCCCCGTTCATCGCCCTTCCGCGCCCCGACCGGAGCGCGGTTCCGGCACCCGACAAAGAGGTATCCGCCATGAAGCTCCAGGACTCTATTGCCGTCGTGACCGGAGCCGCATCGGGCATCGGGCTGGCGACGGCCCAGGGACTGGCCCGGGACGGCGTGACGGTCGTCCTCGGCGACATCGCCGACGACCGGGGCGAACAGGCCGCCTCCGACCTGCGCAATGCCGGCCTGCGCGCCGAGTACCTGCGTTGCGACGTGACCGACCCGGCCTCCGTCAACGCGTTCCGCGATGCCGTGCTCGCGCGGCATGGGCACGTCGACATCGTCGCCAACGTCGCCGGCTGGGGACGGATCCAGCCGTTCCTCGACAACGACGACGAGTTCATGGCCCGGGTGATCGAGCTGAACTTCGTGGGCACGATCCGCATGGTCCGGGCCTTCCTGCCCGGCATGATCGAGCGCAAGCACGGCAAGATCGTCAACGTCTCGAGCGACGCCGGGCGCGTGGGAAGCACCGGCGAGACGGTCTACTCGGGCGCCAAGGGCGGCGTGATCGCGTTCACCAAGGGGCTCGCCCGGGAGACCGCGCGTCACAACATCACCGCCAACTGCGTGTGCCCGGGCCCGACCGACACGCCGCTGCTGAACGCGGTTCCCGAGAAGCACCGTGAGGCCTTCCTGCGCGCGATCCCGATGCGCCGCTTCGCGAAGCCCTCCGACATCGCCGACGCGGTGGCGTTCTTCGCGAGCCCGCGCTCCGACTATGTCACCGGGCAAGTCCTCAGTGTCAGCGGCGGGCTCAGCATGGTAGGGTGACGCGCCGCCTCAGTCGTCCCAGTCGTCCGAACAACCCCAAGAGGAGACACGTATGACGCACGTATCACGACGCACCGCGCTGCAGGCCGGTGCCGCACTGGGCCTGGGCCTCGCGGGCCTCGGCCGGATCGCCACCGCGCAGGAGCCGATCAAGCTGCGCATCTCGCACTTCCTCTCGGCGATGGCACCGATCCAGACGAAGCTGTTCCAGCCCTGGGTCGAGCGCGTCACCAAGGATTCGGGTGGACGCATCCAGTGCGAGATCTACCCGTCGATGCAGCTCGGCGGCAAACCGCCGCAACTGTTCGACCAGGTGCGTACCGGCGTGGCCGACATCGCCTGGGCGCTGCCCGGCTATACGCCCGGCCGCTTCCCGATCGCCGAGGTGTTCGAGCTGCCTTTCATGACGGCCAGGACAGCCGAAGCCACCACGCAGGCGATCTGGGAATTCTCCAAGAAGCATCTGCAGGAGGAATTCAAGGACGTCAAGGTGCTGCTGATGCACTGCCACGCGCCCGGCCTGATCCACATGAAGGAGAAGCTGGTCACGAAGATGGAAGACCTGAAGGGTCAGAAGATCCGCCTGCCGGTCAGGCCGATCGGCGACGCGCTGCGGCTGTTGGGTGCGACCCCGATCGGCATGCCCCTGCCCGAGGCCTACGAGGCACTGTCGCGCGGCATCGCCGACGGCCTGACGGTACCCTGGGAAGTGATGCGCCCGCAGCGCTTCAACGAACTGGTCAAGTTCCACACCGAGACCGGCCTGTACACGACCGTGTTCATGGTGGCGATGAACAAGCAGAAGTACGAGAGCCTGCCGACCGACCTGAAGGCGGTGATCGACAAACACTCGGGCGACAACATCGTGCGGGAAATGGGCAAGGCCTGGGACGACGCCGAAGTGCCCGGCCTGGCGCAAGCGAAGGAGCTCGGCCACACGATCACCGCGCTGTCGCCCGAAGAGAAGGCGCGCTGGCAGAAGATCACGCAGCCGGTGATCGATGCCTGGATCAAGAAGACCCCGAACGGCCAGGCGCTCTATGAAGAGGCCGCGGCGCTGATCAAGAAGTACGACGCATGAGCGAGGGCGGCAGCCGCACCGGCGACACCGGTGCGGCGGCCCGGCCCGGGCTGGAACGGGCGCTCGAAAAGGTCTGCGTCTGGCTCGGGATCGCGGGCGGCATGGTGATGCTCGCGTTCACGGCCATCACGGTCGGAAGCGTCATCGGGCGCGCTTTCTTCGGCTCGCCGCTGCTCGGCGACTTCGAGCTGACCGAACGCGGCACCGCGATCGCGGTCTTCGCGATGCTGCCCTACTGCCATCTGCGCGGCGGCAACGTCGTGGTCGACCTGTTCATCGGCATGATGGCGGGCGGTGCGCGCCAGCGGCTCGCCGTGCTCGGCGAAGTGCTCTTCGCGATCGTCGCCGCGCTGATGACCTGGCGCCTCGCGCTGGGCGGCATCACCCAGTACCAGTACAACGACATGTCGATGATGCTGCAGATCCCGACGTGGTGGATGTTCGTGCCGATCGTGGCCTCGATGGCCCTGCTCACCCTGGTATGCGTGGCGCGCGCGCTCCGCGGCGGCAAGGAGTTCCGATGAGCGGCATGACCATCTCGCTGCTGATGTTCGCCGTCATGGTGGCGCTGCTGATGTTCGGCATTCCGGTGGGCGTGTCGCTGCTGCTGGTGGGCGGCGTCGGCTACGTCTGGGTGTCGGGCCTCGAGCCGATGCTGAACTACATGAACTCGGCGCCCTACTTCCAGACCGCGAACTACGGGCTGTCAGTGATCCCGCTGTTCGTGCTGATGGGCCAGTTCGCCACCGCGTCGGGCCTGTCCACCGGCATCTTCAACGCCGCGGCGGCGTGGCTCGGGCATCGGCGCGGCGGCATCGCGATGGCCGGCGTCGGCGCCTGCGCGGGCTTCAGCTCGATCTGCGGCTCGTCGCTGGCCACCGCGGCCACGATGGCGCACGTCTCGCTGCCGGAGATGCGCCGCCTGAACTACTCGGGCGCGCTGGCAACCGGATCGCTGGCTGCGGGCGGCACGCTCGGCATCCTGATTCCGCCGTCGGTGGTGCTGGTGATCTACGCGATCCTCACCGAGCAGTCGATCGGCAAGCTGTTCCTCGCCGCCCTGGTACCGGGCATCCTCGCCGCGATCGGCTACATGATCACGGTCGCGATCGTCGTGCGCTTCAATCCCGAGGCCGGCCCGGCCGGACCGAAGGCTAGCCTGTCGCAGAAGTTCCGCACGCTCACCGAACTGCTGCCGGTGATCGTCGTCTTCGTCGTCGTGATGGGCGGCATTTACGGCGGCTTCTTCACGCCCACCGAGGGCGCGGCGCTCGGTGCCGCATCGACCGGAGCGATCGCGGTCGTGCGCGGCGGCATGCGCCTGAAGGGCATCATCGAGTGCCTGCTCGGCACCGCCAAGCTCACCGGCATGATCTTCATGATCCTGATCGGCGCCGACCTGTTCAATGCGTTCCTCGCGATCACGCAGATGCCCACGCAGGCAGCCGCCGCAATCGGCGCCAGCGGCCTGTCGCCGATGATGGTGCTGATGCTGATCCTGCTGTTCTACCTGGCGCTCGGCTGCGTGATGGACTCGATGTCGATGATCCTGATCACGATCCCGGTGCTGTTCCCGATCGTGATGGCACTCGACTACGGCATGAGCCCCGAGCACACCGCGATCTGGTTCGGCGTTGTCGTGCTGATCGTCGTGGAGATGGGGCTGATCACGCCGCCGTTCGGCATGAACGTGTTCGTGATCAACTCGCTCGCACCCGGCGTGTCGATGATCGAGTCGTTCCGCGGCGTCATGCCGTTCCTGGTGAGCGACATCATTCGTGTGCTGATCCTGGTGGCCTTCCCGATCCTGACGCTCGGCCTGTTGCCGCTGATCGAATAGGCCCCCCGCGCACGGCAAACGCCGATGCGCCGGGCGGCGTGAACGACCGCCGCGGCGCCTACGGCTCGGCGCCCGCGTCGTCGTCGAGCAGCCGCGCGCTGGTCTTCTCGGGCAACGATTCCACGCTGCGCAACCGGCGCTCGATCGCACGCGTGCGCACCGCTGCCGTGCCCAGCGTGCTGCTGGCCCGGTCGATCTGCTCCTTGGTCTTCGCCAGCACGTCGCCGAACTTGCCGAACTCGGTCTTGACCGCGCCGAGGAGCTGCCACACTTCGCTCGAGCGCTTCTCCACTGCCAGCGTGCGAAAGCCCATCTGCAGGCTGGACAGGATCGCCGCCAGCGTGCTCGGACCCGCCACCACGACGCGCCAGTTGCGCTGCAGGTCGTCCATCAGTCCCGGGCGGCGCGCCGCCTCGGCGTACAGGCCCTCGGTGGGCAGGAACATCAGTGCGAAGTCGGTGGTGTCGGGCGGCGAGACGTACTTGGTGCGGATCGTCTTCGCCTCGAGCCGCAGGCGCTGCTCGAGCTGCTTCGCGGCCGCCTCGGCCGCCACCGGATCGGCCTTCTCCTGCGCGAGCGCCAGCCGCTCGTAGTCCTCGCGCGGGAACTTGGCGTCGATCGGCAGCCAGACCGGCGCTTCGTCGCCGCGCCCGGGCAGCCGGATCGCGAACTCGACGCGCTCGCCCGAGCCGGGCACCGGCGCGACGTTCGCCGCGTACTGCTCGGGCACCAGGAGCTGCTCGAGCAGCGAGGCGAGCTGCACCTCGCCCCAGGTGCCGCGCGTCTTCACGTTGCTCAGCACGCGCTTGAGGTCACCCACGTCGGAGGCCAGCGCCTGCATCTCGCCCAGGCCCTTGTGGACCTGCTCGAGCCGGTCCGAGACCTGCTTGAACGAGGCCCCGAGGCGCTGCTCGAGCGTCGCGTGGAGCTTCTCGTCGACGGTGCGCCGCATCTCCTCGAGCTTCGCGGCGTTGTCGCCCTGCAGCTCGCGCAGCCGGCGCTCGAGCGTCTCGCGCAGCGCCTCGACGCGCAGCTCGACCCCCTCGCGCAGCGCGTTCAGCCGCTGCTCGTTGCTCTCGCGCAGCGCGCCGAGCCGCTGCTCGTTGGCCTCGGTGAGCTTGGTGAGCTGCTGCGCGAAGGCGTCGATCTGGTTGTTCTGGACCCCGGCGATCGTCCCCATCTGGTGCGTCAGGCTGCGGCCGAGTTCGGCCAGCGAGGCGCCGAGCTCGAGCCGGTTCTCGCGCGCCTGCGCGGCCGCCTCCTCGCGCAGGTCGCGCTGCTGCTGCAGCTGCGCCTGGTTCAGCCGGGCCAGCTCGTCGAGCGCCTGCCGCGGATCGGGCGGGCGGCGCAAGGCCAGCGCCAGCAGCAGGATCACGGCGACCGCGGCCAGCACGGCGGTGGCGATCGGAAGGACATCGTTCACAGACAAGGCGGGTTCGCTCGCTCAGGCTTGAGGGATAACGCGTAATCCGCGAGCATACTTGGGAGTCGGCCGGCTCCCAAGCACGGAACCCGTCAGGAGGCCCCCATGAAGATCCCCGCCCTCGCCCCGTTGATCCTGTCCGCCTGCGCGCTCGCCGCCCCGCCGGCGGTGGTCGCCGCGTCGTCCGCGCCGGAAGACGCTACGGTGTTCCGCTGCGCCACCCGGGACGGGCGCACCGTGTTCTCGGACGCGCCCTGCGTGGGCGCGAACCGGGTGCAGGTCTGGAAGCCCAAGGCGAGCCCCTCCGGAATCGAGCGCTCGAGCGGGCCGGCCGGCTCGCCGGCGCCGGTCCGGGCCGCCGAGGCGCCGCGCCACGACCCGTTCGTCGATTGCCAGCGCCGGGGCGGCCAGTTCGACCTGAACGCGCGCATCTGCAAGCTGCCCGACGACGCCGCCCGGCAGATGTTCAGCACGCGCTGACTCAGGCGTCCCGCAGCGTCGCGAGCGGCGGGACCCGCAGCACGCTGCGCAGGCTGAGCCAGCCCGCGAGCAGGGCCAGGCCGGCGCCGATCGCCGCGCCCGCCGGCAGCACCCACCAGCGCGGCGCGTAGGCGAAGCCGAACACCTGCCCGGCCAGCACCCAGCCGATCGCAATCGAGCCGGCTGCCGCCAGCACGCCCGCCAGGGTGCCGCTGAACGCCAGCTCGATCAGTTGCGCGGAGGCGAGCTGGCGCGCCGATGCCCCCAGCGCGCGCATCAACCCGGCCTCGCGCACGCGCTCGTCGCGCGAGCTGGCGAGCGCCCCCCAGAGCACGGCGATGCCGGCAGCCAGCGCCAGGAGGAACAGCACCTGCACGGCGCCGACCACCTGGTCGAGCATCGTCTGCACCTGCCGCACCAGGCTCCCGGTGTCGAACACCGTGAGGTTCGGGAAGCGCTGCACCAGCGTGCGATCCAGCCCGGGAGCCGACGCCGGCTGGTGGTAGGCGGTGATCAGGGTCTGGGGGCGCTCGGCCAGGGCGGCCGGCGAGAGGATCATGAAGAAGTTCACCCGCATCGAGTCCCAGGCGACCCTGCGCACGCTGGTCAGCCGAACCGGGACGATCTCCCCGGCGATGTCGAATCCCAGCTCGTCGCCGACCGACAGCCCGAGCGTCTTCATGATGCCCTGCTCGGCCGACGCTTCGTGGGCCTGCGGCGCGAACCAGCGACCCTCGGCGATCGCGTTGTGCGCCGGCAGCCGCTCGGCATACGAAAGGTTGAACTCGCGATCGACGAGCCGCTGTGCGCGATCGCCCTCGTAGTCCCCGGGGCGAACCGGCTTTCCGTTCACGCTCACCAGCCGGCCCCGGATCATCGGGTACAGCGCCGCGCCGCGCACGCCGGCGGCCTCCAGCGCCGTCGCGACCGCCGCGGTCTGGTCGGGCTGGATGTTGACGACGAAGCGATTCGGGGCGTCGGGCGGGCTGGCGGCGCGCCAGCCGTCGATCAGGTCGGTGCGGGTCACGGTAAGCAGCAGCAGGGCCATCAGCCCCACCGACAGCGCCACGATCTGGGCCACCGTCATCGCCCGCCGCCGCGACCACGATGCGAATGCGAGCCGCAGCGCCGGGCTGCCCGACACGAACCCGGCGCGCCGCAGCGGCTCGAGCCAGCGCACCGCCGCGAACGCCACCGCCACGAACACCAGCCCGCCGATCGCGAAACCGCCGATCGAGACCAGGGCGAGCCGCGGATCGCGCGCGAACCAGAACAGCAGCGCCGCGAAGGCCAGCACCGCCAGCGCGAGCGCCGCCCGGGCCGAAGCCGGCGCGGCTCCCGCCTCGCGCCTGAGCACGCGCAGCGGCGCCACCCCTGCGAGGCGCAGGAACGGCCAGGCGCCGAACCCCGCCACCAGGACCAGCGCCACCCCCAGCGCCTGCGCCGCGGGCAGCCCGCCGGCGGGCGGAAGCGGAACCTCGACCAGCGGGGCCACCGCCGCGACGAGGGTGAAATGCACGGCCCAGCCGAGCGCTACGCCCAGCACGGCGCCGGCCAGCGCCACCCAGAGGAGCTCCAGCCCGAGCAGCGACAGCAGGCGCCGCTGGCCGATGCCCATCGCCTTCATCACCGCGCAGCCGTCCAGATGGCGCTCGGCGAACCGGCGCGCCGCGAGCCCGATCGCGACCGCCGCAATCAGCGCCGACAGCAGCGCGACCAGCGACAGGAAGCGCTGGGCCCGGTCGAGCGTAGCGCGCAACTCGGGGCGGCCGCTCTCGAGCGACTCGATGCGCTGGCCGCGCCCGAGACGCGGTTCGGCCCACTGCGCGAACGCCTGGACCGCCGGCGCGTCGCCCGCGAACATCAGTTGCCAACGCACGCGGCTGGCCGGTTGCACCAGCCGGGTCGCGGGAAGATCCTCGATCCGGAACATCGCCCGCGGCGCGAAGTTCACGAAGCCGGTGCCGCGATCGGGCTCGAGCGTGATCAGGCGCGCCACGCGGAAGCTCACATCGCCGAACGCGACGCTGGCCCCGACCGCGATCCCGAGCGCCTGCGCGAGCTGGGGATCGAGCCAGACCTCGCCCCGCGCCGGCGCGCCCTCGGCGGCGACGTCGGGCGCGTCCGGCGCCTCGGCGACGCGCACGCGACCGCGCAGCGGATAGTTGTCGCTGACCGCCTTGACCGAAGCGAGCCGCGGCAGCCCGCCCGCCAGCGCCATGCTCGGGAACACGACGGTGCGCGCCACCTGCAGGCCCCGTCGGGCCGCCTCGCCGGCCAGCGCCTCGGCGGGTGCGCTATCCGCGCCGACGACCAGGTCGGCGCCGAGCAGCTGCGCGGCCCCGCGCTCGAGCGCCCCGCGCATCCGGTCGACGAAGAAGCCCACGCTGGCGATCGCGCCGACGGCCACCACCAGCGCGGCCAGCAGCAGGCGCAGCTCGCCCGCGCGCCAGTCGCGCCGCGTCAGGCGCAGCGACAGCAGCAGATCTCGCATCGGAACCCGGGAGCGTGCCTAGAGCCGGAAGGGCGTGAAGTCGGTGTCGCGATCGTACCAGTCCTCATGCTCGGCCCGCTTCAGGAACCCGACCACCTTGTAGGTCAGCGGCGTGAACGCGGCCTCGACCAGGGTCTTGGCGATCCACTGCGAGAGCATCAGCTGGGGGATCAGCGCGTTCGGGATGATGCCGCTGTTCCAGAAGGCCAGCGGGTAGAACAGCAGCGAATCGATGCCCTCGCCGACGATCGTCGAGCCGATCGTGCGCGCCCACAGGTGGCGGCCCTGCGTCATCAGCTTCATCTTGGCGAGCACGAACGAGTTGACGAACTCGCCGCAGAAATAGGCGACCAGCGAGGCGAGTACGATGCGCCAGGCGTTGCCGAAGGCCACCTGGTAGGCCTCCTGGTGCGGCCAGCCGGGCGCCGGAGGCAGGTGGACGACCACCCAGGCCATCATGGCGGCGAAGCTCATCGCGCCGAATCCGGCCCAGATCACGCGGCGCGCCTTGGCGTAGCCGTAGACCTCGGTGAGGATGTCGCCGAAGATGTAGGAGATCGGGAAGAACAGCACGCCGGCGCCGAAGGTGGCCGCGCCGATCACCGGGAGATCCACCTGGACCGCCTTGGCCGGACCGATCAGGTTCGAGCAGATGTAGACCGTGACGAATCCGGCCATCACCAGCTCGTAGTACCGATAGCTGCGCGCGGGCGCGGCGGGCCCGGACCGAGGTTTTTTTATCATGGTTACGCCTCGAACATGAAGCGCGAAGCATAGCCGATCGGGGCCGGGGAATCGCCGGACGCGCCGCCCGCCCGGCGCCGGAACGCCCGGCGCGGCGACGGCGCGGCACGGCGGAACCGGGTCGCTCAGGCGCGGGGCAGGATCACCACCTTGCCCCGGACCCGCCGCTCGAGAACGTCGCGCAGCGCCTCCCCCGCCTGCGCCAGCGGGTAGGTCCGCGTGACCGGCGGACGCACCTTGCCCGAGCGGTAGAGCGCGAACAGCTCGCGCATGTGCTCGCGGGTGCGGGCCGGGTCGCGCTGCACGAAGGCACCCCAGAAGGCGCCGACCAGCGAGGCGGTCTTCAGCAGCGGCAGGTTCAGCGGCAGCTTCGGGATCTCGCCCGCGGCGAAGCCGATCACCAGGTGCCGGCCCTCCCAGGCGATCGAGCGGAACGCCTGCTCGGTATACGCGCCGCCCACCGGGTCGTAGATGACATCGGGGCCCTTGCCGCCGGTGAGCGCCTTGATGCGCTCGCGCAGGTCCTCGCTCGCGTAGTCGATCGTCTCGTCGGCGCCGTGCTCGCGGCACAACGCCAGCTTGTCCGCGCTGGACGCGGCCGCGATGACGCGCGCCCCCATCGCCTTGCCGATCTCGACCGCAGCGATGCCGACCCCGCCCGCCGCGCCCAGCACCAGCAGGGTCTCGCCGGCGGCCAGCCGCGCGCGATCCTTCAGCGCGAACAGGCTGGTGCCGTAGGCCAGCACGTAGGCCGATGCGGTCGGGAAGTCCATGCCGTCGGGAATCGGCACCAGGCGCTCGGCCGGCGCGGCGAGCTCCTGCGCATAGCCGCCGTAGGGCGCGTTGGCGATCACCCGGTCGCCCGGCTTCCACGCCCGCACGCCCTCGCCCACCGCGCGGACGATGCCGGCCACCTCGGCACCCGGCGAGAACGGCAGCTCGGGCTGCACCTGGTACTTCTTCTGGATGATCAGCGCGTCGGGATAGTTCACCCCGGCCGCATGCACCTCGACGAGCACCTGCCCGGGGCCCGCGACCGGCGACGGCAGCTCCTCGACCGTCAGCGCCTCGGGCGGCCCCCACTGCCTGCACAGCACCGCTTTCATTCGTCCCTCCCAACAGCCCGGCCACCCGCGCCACCGGCGCCGATGCCGCCGGAATACGCCGATCTTAAGGCAGCGGCGCGCCGGCGTGGCCCGTCCCGTGCGCGCGCCGCCTGTCGCTATACTCGCAAGTCGGAGGCCGGAGGGACGCCGGCCTCGAAAGCAGTCGCGGGAAGCGTGGCAGAGTGGCCGATTGCACCGGTCTTGAAAACCGGCAAGGGGCAACCCTTCGTGAGTTCGAATCTCACCGCTTCCGCCAGCCGGAACCCGCGTCCGGCGTGACCGCACCGGTGCGCCACCACGCACTCGCGCAGCGCTAGCGGGGGATCGCCATCGGGGGGCGCGGATCTGCGACAATCCGCCGTCATGCACGCCCTGCGCACCTCGTCACGGACCGCCCGCCTCGTGCTGGCGTGGTTCCTGCTGACGCTCGGCGCGGCGACGGTCGCGCCGTTGCTCCAGCCCGCGTCGACGATGGCGGTGTGCTCGGCCGACGGCGGCACGCGCCCCCTGCCGCTCGACATCGGGG